>NZ_JBSRLA010000006.1:0-84060 GCF_055149105.1 Desulfosalsimonas sp.
GACCGCTTGCGCGCTCAATGCGACTCGCAAACCACCCCCGGGCCGGCATCATGGCCGACTGTGTGCAAAGTTTCACACCAAGGGAGTCGGAAGCAACACATTCAAGTCTTAAAAAGCGTTATTTTCAAGCCCGGTCCCGTGGGCTGGCCCGGCAAAAACCCTTCTAAACAACTTTGTTCAAGGTTCAAGGTTCAAGGTTCAATGTTCAATGTTCAATGTTCAAAAAAATAAAATCAAAGCTTTTAAACATGGGGCAAAAAGTTATTTGCAGTGTTCGGTCCCGGGCGGCGGCCCGGGGGAAACGCTTCCAAGGAAGTCCAAGGGCGGGGTCGGCTTTTGAAGCGACATTGAGGGTTTTTGCGTGAAAATTTCAAACTGTTTGAGGAAGACAGGGTGAATTGGTAAATTTTAAGCAAAGGCATTTGATGAATCCGCAAAAACGATCAGGAGCGAAAAAGCTGACGCCGACCGCAGGACTTTCTTCCTTCAATAACAGCGGCCGCGGTAAAAAGCTTTTTGCGAAACCATCAATTTCTGAAACATTTTTATCTTGACAGAAATTTGAATAATGGACTATTAATTAACCAACTGTTCAGTTAATTATTCTCAAGCCCCCCTCCAAAGGTTATTCCCCCGTCCTCCGGGGCGGGGGAATAACCTTATTTCAGATTTCCGGGGCGGCACCCCATAAAAGAATACTTATCATCAACGTATTTGGGACTTGCCGATGTCTTCTAAACATCCGGACACGACGGGCCGTCAGCGGCAGAATGCGGAAATCCGGAAGCCCGAAATCGTCAAGAGCTTCTATCAAACCATCCTGGAGCAGGGCCTTGAAGGCGCCTCCATCGCCAAGGTGGCCGCCCGCATCCGGATCCATCCCAGCCTGATTCTCCATTATTTCGGCAGCAAGGAAAACCTGACCCTGGCGCTTGTGGATTACGTCATCGATGAATACGGCCGGCTTTTTAAAACAATCCGGTTAGGCGGCCTGGAGCCCGCCGACCGCCTGGAAAAACTTATCGAAATTATCTGGAGCCGCCAGTATTATGAAAAAATCCATATTGCCAGCTCTTTTTCCATGCTCGCAGTCAGCTTCAGAAACCCGCGCATTCACGAAAAAATCCAAACGCTTTACGAATCTTTTCAGCATTTTCTCACAAAGGAAATCCAGCGGGCCTGCGATGCCGGGGCAATCCAAACCCAGGACCCGCTGCGCGCCGCCAACCGGGTGATCACCCTGGTTGAGGGCGCCAGACATTTCCGGCACTTTTTTGTCCGCGGCAACATGGTTGACCAGTACAACCGCGACATGAAGAAAGCCACCAAAATGATGCTTGAAAACATCTAAACCGAGCGATTTTCACAGACAAGGAGCAAATCCATGGCAGCAACACAGAGCGTAAAAACCATCTGCTTTGAATGCCATTCCCGCTGCGGAGTGGTGTTAACCATTGAAGACGGCCGGCTCACCGGTGTCAAGGGCGACAAGGACCATCCCATCAGCCGCGGCTACATTTGCCCCAAGGGTGCGGCCGCCCCGGAAATCGTATATCACAACGAACGTATCACCCGGCCCCTGGTGAAAAACAATGGCGGGTTTTCCGAGACCTCCTGGGACAATGCCCTGTCGATTATCGCCGACAAAATGAGCAACGCAAAGGAGCAGTTCGGCGCGGAATCCGTTGTGCTTGGCTCGGGCACCACCCGGGGCATGGCGCCGTATTTGAACCGGTTTCTGACGCAGTTCGGGTCCCCGAATTTCATGGCCCCCTCGAACATGAGCGGTGGCCCCATCGTAATGGGCAGTTCGGCCACATGCGGTTTTGGCCTCACAGATCCGGATTATGCCAACAGCCGGTGCATGATGCTGTGGGCCCATAACCCGGAAAACTCCTGGCCCGGGCTTTACATGAACGATATCCGCGACGGGCTCAAAAAAGGGGCCAAGCTGATCGTGGTGGACCCGCGCGGCACCCGGCTGGCCAAAAAGGCCGACTACTGGCTCCAGATCCGGCCGGGCACGGATGTGGCCCTGGCCCTTTGCTTCATGCAGGTTATTATTGAAAACCAGCTTTATGACAAAAATTTCGTGGAAAACTGGACCGACGGGTTTGAAGCCCTGCGCGCCCATGTGGCGGATTTCACACCCGAGAAAACCGCTGCCATCACCTGGGAGGATCCGGGAAAAATCCGGGATGCGGCCGCGGCCTATGCCCAAAACGCGCCGGCTTCTCTGGGCCCGGGCATGGGCGGGGTATGCCAGGCAAATGATGCTTTTGACCTCACCCGCTCGTTGACCATTTTGGCGGCCATCACCGGCAACCTGGAAGTAGCCGGCGGCAACCTGCGCTGTCCGCCGCCCACCCACAAGCGCGCCTGCTACGGCGCAGATCACGACCCGTTTCTCAACCTGCCAAAGGCCCAGGCGCAAAAGAAACTCGGCGTTGACCAATTCCCCTTAATGGGTTTCATTCCCATTCCGTCACCACCCCAGACCGTGTGGCCGGCCATTGAAGAGCAAAAGCCCTACCCGGTGAAAGTGGTGGGTCTGTTTGCCAACAACTCGGTGTGCGCCTACCCCAACTCCAACCGCGTGCGGGAGGTTTATGAAAAACTCGATTTTCTCTTTGCCGTGGATTATTTCCACACGCCCACCACCGCCCTGGCAGACGTGATCCTGCCGCCGGCTCACTGGACCGAGCGCGACGATGTGGAGGATCTTTTGATGAAAAGCCACGTGTTTGCCCAGCCCAAGGCCATGGAGCCGATCCCCGAATGCCGGGATGAAAAGCAGATGCTCATCGACCTGGCCGGCAAACTGGACATGACCGGCTTTTTCCAGAACATCGAGCAGATCCTGGACTACCGGCTGGAACCCATGGGCACCACATATCGGGAGTTTAAGGAAAAACAGTGGCATTTTGACGGGTTTAAATACAAAAGCTATGAGAAAAAGGGCAAATTCCGCACGCCCACGGGCAAGGTGGCCCTTAGCGCCGATTATTTAAAAGACCTGGGCATCTCTCCGCTTCCCGTGTTCCGGGAACCGGATGAAAGCCCGGTCTCCCGGCCGGATCTGACCGGGGACTTTCCCCTGGTGCTGACCACAGGCGGCCGCCTGCTGGTGTATTACCATTCATCCCACAGAAACATCACCTCTTTGAAAAAACGGGCCCCGGACCCGGAACTGCAGATCCATCCGGATACCGCCCGCGGGCTTGACATTGCGGACGGGCAATGGGTATATCTGATATCACCCCGGGGACGGGTGGAAATCCGGGCCCGGTATTTCGAGGACATGGACCCGCGGGTGGTCCATTCCCACCACGGGTTTTGGTACGGGGTCAAAGACGGATGGAAACGCATTAATATCAACATGATCACCAACGACGCGCCCTTGTGCCCGGTCACCGGTTCGGTGCCCATCAAGTCCCTGATGTGCCGGGTGGAAAAAATGCCGCCGGACTCAGGGAAACAACCAAACGCTTAAAATCTCACAAGCCGGCCCTGCCTGCCGGCAACATGAAACCCAGGGAGACCCAATTGAAGCCAGAAGACATCAAAACAGTTCTGATTATCGGTTCAGGCACCATGGGCCAGCAGATCGGATTTCAGTGTGCTGCTCATGGATATGATGTGATCCTGCATGACATCAGCCAGGAAATGATGGATGCCGCCATGGACCGCATGGGCAAGCTGGCCCGAATCTTTGTCAAAAATCAGCAATTGAGCCAGGAGGAAGCCGACGCGGCCCTCACCCGGATCCGCCCGGAACGCGATGCCGAAAAAGCCGGCAAACAAGCCGATCTGATCAGTGAATCCGTGCCCGAGGACCCCGAACTCAAAGCCAAAGTGTTTGCCCGGTTCAATGAAATCTGCCCGGAACAAACCATATTCACCACCAACACCTCGTCGCTTCTGCCCTCCATGTTTGCCGAAGCCACGGGCCGGCCCGACCGGTTTGCGGCATTTCATTTCCATGACATCCGCTACAACAAGATTGTCGATGTCATGCCCCATCCGGGCACATCCAAAGAGACCGTGTCTGTCATCGAGGCCTTTGCCCGGAAAATCGGCACCATCCCCATTGTGCTAAAAAAGGAGAACAACGGGTATGTGTTTAATGCCATGCTAATGGAACTGCTCAAAAGCGCCCAGAGTTTGGCGGCCAATGAAGTGGCCGCCCCCGAGGACGTGGACCGTGCCTGGATGGGCGTGATGGGAATGGACATCGGCCCCTTTGGCATGATGGATTCCATTGGCATTGACACGGTATGGAAGGTTACCGATTACTGGGCAAAAGCCGGCGGCGATCCCCAGGATATAAAAAACGCCGAATTTTTAAAACCCTACGTAAACTCCGGCCGACTGGGAGCCAAAACCGGAACAGGCTTTTACACCTATCCAAAGCCCGCATTTTCCAAACCCGGTTTTACCGAGGGCAAAAACAAATAGCCAGAGGAGCTGAAACAAATGAAAAAACACCGCGTATCCATCGTCAAATACGAAAAACCCTATGAATCCGTAAAAGCCGCCATCGATATGTGCGGCGGCCTGGACCATCTGCCTTCCGGGGCAAAGGTTTTTATCAAGCCCAATATTGTATTCTGGACCAAGGTCTGCGATTTTCCCAAATGGGGGGTGATCACCACCTCCCGGGTCATCGAGGATGTGGTCCGCGTGCTTGCCGAACACGGCATCACCGATATTACCATCGGCGAAGGCATTGTGGCCGACCCCAAGGACAAGCAGACACCGGCCCATGCCTTTGAAACCCTGGGATACAAGAAACTCACGGAAAAATACGGTGTCAAAACCGTCAATGTCATGGACCGCCCGTTTGAAAAAGTGGACCTGGGCGACGGCATTGAACTCAAATTCAACACGGATATATTAAACAGCGATTTTGTGGTGGACATTCCGCCATTAAAGACCCATAATCAAACCATGGTCAGCCTGGGCATAAAGAATCTCAAGGGCACCATTGACATTGCCTCACGGAAAAAATGCCACAATGCGGATCCTGAAAAAGACCTGCATTTCCACATTGCCCGGCTGGCAGACAAAATGCCGCCCATGCTCACCATAATCGACGGCATTTACACAGTGGAGCGGGGCCCGGGCTTTGACGGCAAAATGCACAGGACCAACCTGCTGGCGGCATCAGCCGATGTGTTGTCAGCAGATCTAACCGGCACCCGCCTGCTGGGCCATGATCCGGCGCAGGTGCCGTATCTCAGACACGCGGCCGCCAACCGCGGCCGGCCGGCGGATTTATCGGACGTGGAAATCGTCGGGGAAAAAATCGAAGATGCGGCCCGTTACCACGAGTATGATTTTGACTACTGCAGTGAAAGCTCCCGGGAAATCCCGGTGCCCCTTGCCAAGCAGGGGCTTGACGGCCTGTTTTACCGGAAATTTGACGACACCATGTGCACCTACTGCACGGCATTAAACGGCCTGGTGCTCACGGCCATCCGCTATGCATGGAAAGGTGAGCCCTGGGACAACGTGGAGGTGCTCACCGGCAAGGCCATGGACCCCTCGCCGGGCATGAAGGCCACGATCCTGCTGGGCCAGTGCATGTATAAGAAAAACAAGGATCATCCGGACATCCAAAAAATGATTGCAGTCAAGGGATGTCCGCCTGAGCCGAAAAAAGTGGTCGAGGCCCTGCATGAAGCCGGTATTGAGGCAGACCCCAATCTGTTTGCACAGGCCGAATCCCTGCCCGGCTTTTTTATGGCCAGATACCAGGACCGGCCCGAATTTGAGGAAAGCTTTTTCCGGGTGGAATAAAAATACAGGGGAAAAGGGCCATGTCATGAACAAAACAAGAGGGGGCTTTGCACATCTGGTTTTCGCAGCATGGCTCATGGTTTTGATGATCTGCGCATTGCCCGGCCCGGCATCGGCCCAAACGGTTTCCGGCCGGGCGGATGCGCAGATGCTTTTCCCGGATGCGGATTTTTTTGAGCAAACCCAACCTGCACCTGTTTTTGCAGCCAGACCCTCCGGCAACATCCATGCAACAGATCCGCCGGACAGCAAGTCGATCCGGGAAAGCACCTCTTTCAGCACCATGACCGCCCATAAATACCTGGGATACAGCACCCTGGCCCTGACCGCCCTTGCAGCCGTGTCCAATTCATCCCATGAAATTCACAGGGCGGCATCCTACGGAGCTGCCTGGCTTGCCGGGGCCACGTGCGCAACCGGCTTTGCCGGCTACGGCAATGTCATCGACCTCTCGGAAGGGGTTTCCACCCACGACACCCATGCGGTTTTCGGAATCCTGGGAACAGCCGCCCTGGTGGCCACCCTGGTGATTGCCGAAGCCGACAATGATTCAGGTCACGGGGGAATTGGCGGGGCATCCGCCGCAGCCCTCGGAATTTCGGTCATAGCTGTAAAAATCGAGTGGTAAGCGGTTTGCAGCAAATCTTTCAGGAGACTTCTGATCAGGAGGCTTCTGATACCACCGTTGCACTGCGGATGATCACCGGCTCAACCGGCACATCTGCATGCATCCCCTTTGATCCGGTTTTTACCGCCTTGATCTTATTGACCACCGGATGGCCTTTGGCCACCTTGCCGAATACGGTATACCCCCATCCCTGGGGAGTTTTGGCCGTATGATTGAGAAAAGTGTTGTTCTTTACATTGATAAAAAACTGGGCTGTGGCACTGTGCGGATCTGAAGTGCGGGCCATGGCCACGGTATAAGCCTCGTTTTTCAATCCGTTGTCCGCCTCGTTGGCCACCGGGGTCCGGGTGGGCTTTTCATTCATGTTGACGTCCATGCCCCCGCCCTGGATCATAAACCCGTTGATCACCCGGTGAAACAGGGTCTGGTCATAGTAACCGTCTTTAACATAGCCCAGAAAATTTTCCACCGTCTTTGGGGCGTTTTCCGCGTCAAGGGCGATTTCAATATCACCCATGCTGGTTTCAAGCAAAACATTCATCTCCGCAAAAGCTCCTTTTGTGTTTTCCTGTAAAAAGTCTTTTTTACAGGCAGTGTTAAGTTTTAAGTGATTAAGTGTTAAGTAAAATCAATAAAGTAATTACCGCCCGGCTGCCGCCGCCTCCGGGCCCGTAGCAGCCGGCCAGTCAACCTGCACCCGGGTGCCGCCGCCATGCCGGCTTTGGATTTGGAACCCGGCGCCGCTGAGTTCGGCGCGTTCCCGCATGCCCTTAAGACCAAAGCCTGTTTGACCATAACCGGATTCGGCTGCCCGGGGATCAAAACCTTTGCCGTTGTCTGCCACTTCAAACCGGAGACGATCGGCTTCCAGGGAAAAAATCACATCCACGCTGCTGGCATTGCTGTGTTTGTCAATATTGTGCAATGCCTCCTGGAGCAGGCGGAATACGGGAACCTTTACCTCCTCGGGCACCTGGTCTTCGGCTACAGACAAATCGGTCTGCACCCGGATATCCGGATGCAGGCGCTCAAAGTCCCGGCACACCGTGCCGATGGTTTGCAAAATCCCCTTTTCCAGCACCGGCGGCCGCAGATCCATGATAATCCGCCGCACTTCGTCAATTGCGGTTCTGGCCATGGGCACCAGTTTTTCAAGTTCCTTGAGATAACGCCGATCCATGCGCTGACCAAGGGTTTCTGCGGCATTTTCCACTGTGAGCTTAATGGCGCTAAGGGTCTGGCCGATGCTGTCGTGCAGATCCCGGGCAATGCGCCTGCGCTCTTTTTCCTCTGCATGGACCAATTGCCCGGACAAATGGCGCATCTCCCTGTTGGTTTGCTCCAGTTCCCGGGTACGCTCTGCCACGCGGGTTTCAAGGGCCCGGGAATAACGCTCCAGCTCCTTCCGGCTTTGGTCCAGTTCCCGGAACATGCTTTGATAGGGCGACAGCAGACCCCTTGCCACGATTCCGCGATAAATCAGATAAGAGGATATGAGCTTTAACATATGCCCGATCTGATTGGCCGGCCCGTAGACGCTGACATATTGGGTAAAGGCAATCTCAGAGGCCACGGTCACGGCCAGGGCCGCCATCAGAAATCCGAACATTACCGGATCCACATCCTTGCGCCGGCGATAAAGCGCCGCACCAGCACCAATCAGAATCCCGCATATGATGTATTCGCTGATGACTTTAAAAGGGGTCAGCCCTGCGCCTTGAACATAACATTTTGGAAAAACAGGAAAAACAAAAATAGATAAAAACAGGACCAGGAAAATCCCCCCGTAGACGGCAAACGCCACCCGGTAATCGGCCTTGCGATGAAACAAAAACGGGAGCACCAGAAGAGATATGCTCTCCATGTACCGGGCCGCAATCCATGCCTGGGTGGCATGATCGGCCCCGTCAGCGACAATCACCCCCATGCCCTTGTAAGACAGCATATGGAGCATGTCCAGTCCGCCCACAAACAAATAGGCAATGCCCAGTACCGCCAGGTAGCGCTGACGGGAAAACGGCAGGGTATTCCAGGCAAACAGGAAGATGGAAAAAGACACCAGAATGGCAAAGGTTTCCACCACACTATGAAACAACAGGTAGCTATACCAGCCGGTCAGATAAATCACGATCAGCACCAGCACGGCTGCAGCCAGGGCGGATCCCGACGGCCTCCGGCCGGATCTCGAAGGTTGACATCGGCCAGGGGATGCATATTTTACCCAGGTAAATTCAGGCTTAAACATCTTAAACATAACGGAGGTACCTTATGCCGGATTCTGCAGAATCTCAACAGATTGATTTTACTGTCGACAAGGACAACCTATACCGGGAAGAATCGGTCACCGACCTGAAGGTGGCATCGATCCGGTGCATGACCCCGGTAAAAGCCGACGGCTCTGAAGACCCTTCCCGCTCCAGGATTTATTACGGCTCCACCCAGCTCATGACCCCCGAAGGTCCCCTGCCCATCCAGTCCCAACTGTCTGCCACCAGTCTGCAGGAGGCCATGGATGAATTTCCCGGCGCCATGAAAAAAGCTTTGGATCAAACCATTGACCGCCTAAAGCAGATGCAGCAGCAAGAACAACAGCAACAGAAGCAACAGCCTCAGCAGGGCGGATCACGGATCTATACGCCGTATGAATAATGCTCCGGCCGGCCGGCGGTCTGCTGCCGGCCGGTACATTTTTTTCAACTGTTTTTCCCCGCCTCCTTTGCAGCGGTATCCGGATCCACCCGCCAGGTGATCAGGGGGGAGAGCAGGTATAAAATCATCTGGCAAAAAACCAGGTAACCGAAATACGGCGTGAACACAAACACCACCATCAGCACCAGATTGGTCCAGGTAAACCAGGGATTGCGGTCCATGAACCGGCCGATGTGGATATAGCGCACCGGATACAGGTTCATTAGAAAAGCCGTAAATACCATCAGTCCCATGCAGAAATAACCCAAAAACATTGTCCACTGTGAAGCAGGCGAATTTGTCTGCGCCAGAACAATCAACGGCGCGGTCACGAACAGGGCGGCCGCCGGGGTGGGCAGCCCCTTGAAAAACCCGGGCACGGGGAAACGGTCCAGGGTAAAATACGCCAGCCGCACAAACCCGCAAAATGCGTAAACCAGGGCGGGAATGTATACGGGCAGGTCCCGGATTTCCGGGGCCGGATGATTTGAAAGACACACATAAAAAATCCAGGCCGGGGCAATGCAGAAGCTCACCGCGTCTGCCACGTCATCCATGATCCCGCCGAAGGTGATATGCTTGGGCGCTGCCCCCGGAAGAGGCTCGGTCAGCCCCAGCCTTCTGGCCATGGCCCCGTCGAGTTTGTCAAATACCGCCGCCCCGATCAAAAGCAGGTAGGCTTCGGTCATCTTGCTCTGGTAGGCAAAAAAAACCGCCAGAAGCCCCATCATGGCGTTCATCACGGTCAGAGCATTGGGAAAAGCCGCCAGAATCCGGCGGCGAAGCGCCATATCCTCCACGCAGAGCGCATCCAGGCAGTAGGTCCCGTATTTCCGGCAGTAAAAGGCAATGGAGCCAAAATTGATCACCAGAAACACGATTTCAATGACAAAAAGATTGCGCACGGAAAGACCGCCCAGCCAGCTCAGCCCTGCATACAAAAACCCGACATCATCCCCCACCGGTATGTAGAAGGCATGGACATAGAGCAGAAACCCCAGGGGCGCCGCCACGGCGGTTCGCAGGCGGGTCAGTTCCCGCAGTTCCGGCTCCCGGGCCTGTCGGATGGCAAATCCGCGCATGAAATGGGCAAAATTGTCCCGGATCAGCACGGTTACGCACAGCATGAGCACAAACACCGCATGCACCAGCTCCAGGCGGCTGTGATCGGGGATCAGGTAATGCAGGCGCCACATGCTGCCCACTGCCACCAGGGGAAATATAATGGAATACACCACCCGGTCCATGATCTTGTCGGCCAGTTCGGCAAAGGAGATCTCCGGGCCGAACCGGGCCGAAAACCACCCGTCCATCAGGTCAAAGACCATGGCGGCGAAAAAAAGAAGGGTTCCGGCCAGAAACACGTTTGGGCTGCGGTTTAGCATCACCGCCACCGCGCACATCATCCCGGAAAACACCAGAAGGGGCCGGCCATAGACCAGAACCGGGGTCATGGTTGTGAACAAATTTTTCTTTTTCAGCATAAATTCTAACTATTATAAATAATTATCAAAAGCAAGCAGGTTCTGCGCGCCCGCACCCTCAGGCTCTCCGAAAATAATCAAGCATGCCGCGGATGGTGTTGCCCACGTAATAGTACTCCCGGTCCCGGTAAGCCTGCGGCAAATCATCGATTCGGGCAAATACCGGGTCCTGTTTTTTCAGATCCTCAACAATGGCTTCCACACGGGGATTCTCCACGTGAGCCCCCGCCACTTCCAGCCACAAAGACAGCTGGTTTTTGGCCAGGTCCAGTACTTTTTTCCCGTCCGGGTAAATCCCGTAATGGGCAAAACAGACCTTGCGGTCCGCAGCCGGCGCCACCCGGTCAAGGGATGCGGCAAACTGCTCATAAATAAATTTGGGCGGGGTGGCCGGCCGCAGATAGATCTCCCCGCCAAGCTCGTGGAACACCCCGAACAGTTCGCCGATAAAAAGCCGGTCTTCAAACACGTAGCTCTGGTGATGGGCGGCATGACCCGGGGTGTCAATAATGCCGATGCCGGCATCCGGGTCCATATCTTCCGGGGTCAGGATACGCGATTGGTCCACCGGCAGCATGGGCCCGTAAACATCTGCGATGTTTCCCAGGACCTTTTTTGTGCCCGCCCACAGCCGGGAGGGATCAATGATGTGGTCTGCCGCCTTTGGATGGCACACGATGCGCGCTTCCGGAAACCGGCGCGCCACATGCCCGATCCCGCCGGCATGATCCAGGTGAATATGGGTCAAAAGAATCCAGTCAAGCTTTTCAATGCCTTTGCGCTCCAGGGTCTCCAAAAGCACATCCGCGGTGCACGCCGGGCCCACATCCACCAGAAAGGTCATGTCCGGTCCCGAATAAAGCCAGGACGAAATAAAACGGGTATACCCCAGTTCCGGGATATCCAGATCAATCAAAGAATACATGGCCGTCTCCTTAAATACCGTCCCTTATATCACGTTTTTGCATTCCTGACAAAACCAACAACCGACCCTTGTCCCGGATTTTCGCAGACGGGGGCGGGGGTGTCAGGAAGGAAAGCCCTGCGGCCGGGGGCGGGTTTTTTCGCTCCTGAGCCTTTTTGCGGATTCAGCCGATGCCTTCGCCGAAATTTCAAAAACTCGGCCTTACGGCCTCAGACAGTTTGAAATTTTCCGGCTCCGGCCTCGGCTGAATTTTCCCGCAAAAATTCTCAATGTCGCTTCAAAAACCCGCCCCCGCCCTTAGGGCTTCCTTGGGGGAGCTATTCCGAATTCAACAGCTCTGCAAAAAAACATTGAAAACACCCTTTCAAATCTACCAACCTCAGACCGATATTCAAAAATATTTGCTGGCGCATATTTCCAGTGCTTTGGCCATGGGGCGGGGCGGGGGTGGTTTGTTTGGCTGCATTGGCGCGGTTTCGGCATAAGATCGGACAGGGGCTTTGGCGACCGGAATTTTAAACTGTCTGAGGGCGATCAGCCCGAGTTTTTAAAATTCCCGCCAAAGCCCCGGGACGATCGCCGAAACCCCGCCGCAGACAAACAAACCGCACCCGACCCGTCACATGCGAAAACCCGCGCAAGCTGCTTACGCCTTGGTTATAGCCCTGATGGTGCCGATGCTGTCGTTCTCGCGCCTCGTCAGGCTTCCTGGATTTTTACCCGGCCATGTCAAACTGCCGGGTTGCACACAGCATGAATGTGCATTATACAAAGACTTTTGCACTGCATCGGCATACTGAGGCCGCGCGGCAGCAACGGATTGTCAAGGAAGCCCAAGGTCGGGGTCTGGTTTTTGAAGCGACATTGAGCGTTTACGGAAAAATTCATCAAATGCCGGAGCGTAATAATTTCAAACTGTTTGAGGCCGACAGGCCGAGTTTTTGAAATTTTAGCGAAGGCGTTTGATGAATCCGTAAACGGTCAGGAGCGAAAAAACCAAAGCCCGGCCGCAGGGCTTCCTTCCTGACACCTGACAAATATCGGACAATGCAAGAAGCTTTCAAGGAGTATTGAAAAATGGCCCAGATCAACAGCCCCATGGACGTGTTTAAGCTCACCGACGGCTCCAACTGCCGGGCGTGTAATGAAAAAACCTGCATGGCTTTTGGCGTGGCCGTGTTCAAGGGAAGAAAAACCCTGGACCAGTGCCCGAAAATCGCCCCTGAAGTGCTGGCCCAATACCAGGACGCCACAGAGCGGCCCGACACCATTGACGAATTCATGGATCAAGCCGTGTTAGAACTGCAGGAACAAATCCCGGACATTGACCTGGCCGATGCCGCTCAGCGGACCAACGGCGAGTTTGACGGGCAAAAACTGACCCTGCGGGTCATGGGAAAAGCATTCTCCGTGGACACAGCCGGCAACCTGTCTGCCGACATCCACCTTAATGCCTGGGTGGCCATGCCGTTTCTCAATCACGTGCTGCACAGCAAGGGCGTGGCTGTCACCGGCGAGTGGATCACCTTCCGGGAACTGGAAGGCGGTCCGGAGCGGTACAACCATTTTCAGCAAAACTGTGAAAAACCCTTAAAACACCTGGCAGGCACCTATACGGCCCTGTTTTCAGACATGCTCGACGTGTTTGCCGGCCGCCGGGTGCAGGCCCATATTGACGCAGATATTTCCGTGGTGCTCCACCCCCTGCCCCTTTTGCCCGTGATGGTCTGCTACTGGCAGCCCGAGGAAGGCATGGGATCGAGTCTTCATCTGTTTTTTGACAAAAGCGCGGACCAGCAACTGGATGCCGAATCCATCTACACCCTGCTGGCCGGCATGGTCAAAATGTTTGAAAAAATCGCAGCGCGCAACCACTCAGGGCACCCATGACGCACCGGCACCAACCCCGCCGCCGGCCTCCGGAGGCCGGGCGAACTTGAGATAAGGCACGATCTTTCGGTTTTTCTCCCCGCCGGTGCCGTCATAGGTGATCGACACCACGGGCACACCGGTTTGCGCCTCAATGGTTTTGGCCATGGCCTCGGTGATCAGAGACGGGCAGCAAAACGCCGGCGAGGTCTGCACAAACAGGGCCACCTCGGGATGGTGGCGGCAGATGTAGTAAATTTTTAGGATATTGTCCATGGACTCGCCCGTGTTTTCGCCCACCATGCCGAATTGGGCCAGGATCTTTTCAGGGGCCACGTCATAGACCGGCTCAGGCTCTTTTAAGACCTTCTGGAAATGCCGGAAATAGGTTTTTTCCCGGTATACCATGGTGGCCAGCAGCCCCCGGTTGACCAGAAGGCTCGCAAACCGGCCCTCTGTGAACCATTTCTTGAAATAAGCCGGTGCGATCATCTTGGCATAATCAGTATACGGCGTGGTCAGAGCCTCCCCCCCGCAGGCCTCGATCAGGGAGATCAGGTCCTGGTTAAACACAGGATTGTCCCTGGCATAGAGGTCCCCGAAAATGGCCACCTTGGGCCGGCTGCCGGCAACGGTTTCAATGTGTTCAAACCGCTTGACAGTCTCAATAACGGCCGTTTCCTTGTCCTGCAGTCCCAGGAAAGCTTTTTCAAGGGTCCGGATGCCGGCTTCCACCGCCCGGTCCGCAGCCCCGGGATTTTTTTCATAGGGCCGGGTGCGGCAGGCCATGCGCCGCAGCAGACCGCCGAACATAAAGGCGAAATAGGCATTTGTGGCCGCCCGAAGAGATACGTCCGAAAATGATATCTCACCGGCATACACTTCCGCCCCGGCCATATCCCTGCCAAAAGACGATATCATCTCCTTTATCTTGTAAGGATAAAGCCGAATATTGCAGGGTACTTCCGAGTATCCCATCCAGAGCACCGTATTGGCCGGGTCCAGATCATTCTCAGTTACATAGTCCACAAATTCCTGGGCCATGACATTGATGGGGATGCACTGGCCGCTGTTTAACTGCATGCTGCGCCGGATTGCATCCGGGGTTTCGGTGACCGCCCTGGCATCAATGCCTTCCCGCCGAAGATTGGCCGCCAGCAAGCGGCAGGTGATCGGGTCCCAGCTGGGCAGAACCACTGTTTTTCCCTGCATTCCCGAAGAGTTGGCCGGATTGATGCGGCCGGCATCGCTTTTCTGGGGCTGCCCGGAGTGGAAATGATTGTCAAAAGCCCGCACAGCTGCTTCAATTCGGGTTTCATAGCCCACACTCGATCCGTGCTCGTCAAGCTCCAGGATCAAATAGGGCTTGTTTGCCCCTTCCATCAGGGACTGGAACACATCCCGCACAAACGAATCCGGTGAACACTTAAACGAAGTCATTAAAACCGGATACAGGCCCGGGGTCTCAGCCACGACCTTTGCCGCCTTGATGATGTCTGCGGCATAATTCCAGTGCAGTTCCTCCAGAAACCCGGCAATTTCAGAAAAATCGCCGTGTTCCAGATCCAGCATGTCCTGGAAAAACCCCTTGACCCCCAGGGCTACGAAAATTTTCGGAATGTTTTTGTTCATGGCCGGGTCCAGCACAGTGTAGGGCCGGCCCAGAAACATCACGGCAATATCCCGGGAGGGGGAAAACCGCTGTTCAAAAACCTGCCGCCATTTTTCAACACCCGCCTGATGACGGCTCCGGGCCCGTTCATAGGCGCGGATGATCTCAAAGAACCCGAGTTCCGGATTCATCCGCCGCACGGCCCGGTAAAGGGCCAGGCGGGTGTGAAATGGATTGTACAAAGACCGGATCACCGGGGAAACAATACGGTTTTGCCCGGAGTCGTCCAGGGCCGCGGTCAGGGCCGGGCCAAACTGGGAGTAATAGCAGTACTGGCGCCGGGCGGAGCCGTCTTTTTCCCGCTCTTCCAGATAATGGGGCAGAAAAACGAAATCGCTTTTCTCCAGCAAATAATCCACGTGTCCGTGCAGGGCTGTTATGGGCGCGCAAAATTCCGCTCCGGCGCGCGCCTTTCCCCGTGCCAGCACATCAGCGCTTTTGGGCGCGGTGTAGGTGCGCATGCCGAGCTGATGAAAAAAATCAATCCACAAGGAAACATCTTCATGCATATACAGGGCCGCGGGAATGCCCACAGTCAGGCCCGCCTGTGCGGGTGCGGCCACATCCGGGGCAAAAACCCGGCCACGGGTCTTAACAAGGTCAAATCCGGCCCGGTTGTTGTCCACAAAATGCCGGGTATCATAGTCCCGGCCGCATAAAAACCCGAATGCCACGGGGCCGTCTGCCATGTCGGCGATGGTGAGCTTGCAGTGATTGGGACAAAGATCGCAGATCTCGGACCGAACCGGAATTTCGGCCTTATGCAGGCCCAGGCCCCGAAATGTGCTCTGCGACAGGCCTTCATCTGCCAGGTAAAGGGCCACGCCCATGGCACCGGTGAGATGGCAGAACTCGGAGACGTAAACCGGCCGGCCCAGGCGCTGCTCAAAGGCGGCCACCAGGGAACGGTTTTTGGCAGTGGCGCCCTGAAAGCAGACGTTTTCGCCAATGCCGGCCTCCACTGCCACTTTGGTGAGATAATTTTCCCGTACCGAGTGCAGGGCCGCGGCCAGCACTTCTCTTACCTCATAGCCCAGGCTCAGGTAGTAATTGATATCCCGCTCCATGAAAACCGTGCACCGATCGCTTGCCACCGGAGCGGCCACGTTTTGGGTCAGTCGCGCATAATCGGCCAGGTCCACACCGAGCTTTTCAGCCTGTTCCTCCAGGAAGCTTCCCGTGCCGGCCGCACACACCGTGTTCATGATCGAAAATGTCACCCTGCCGTTTTTCAGGGTGGTGAACTTGGAATCCTGGCCGCCGATTTCAATGATGGTGTCCACATCCGCGTTGAGCTCCCGTGCGGCACGGGCATGGGCCGTAATCTCGTCAAGAATCCGGTCGGCACCGGCAATCCGGCCCACGAACTTTCGGCCCGAGCCCGTGGTACCGGCACCGGCAATGCACAAATCCAGATCTTTTTTGACAACCAGATCATCCATGGCCTCCAGCACGCTGCACAGGGCGGCCACGGGCCGGCCGGCGGTGCGGGTGTAGAATCCGGCGACAACCTGTTTTTCCGGTGTCAGCCAAACCGCCTTGGTGCTGGTGGAGCCGATATCCATGCCAAGATACACCTGCTGCCGGATTTCCGGTTCCAGCCGGGCGTATATGTCGACTTCCACGTTGCTGGCAAAATCCTGGCTGCCGGATTTGTAGATATAGGCCTCCAGGGATTGGAAATCCGGATATCGGGAATGCTCCAATACCAGGGGCGGATGACCGTATGTACGCTTAAAGTCAGCCTGCCGCACCACCGGCCTTGGGGCCCGGAAGGCAGCAGCCTTTTTTGATTTTTTCCCGGTCCGGTTTTCCTCGATCCAGGACAGGGCTGTTCCCACGGCCCCGTAAAGAGGCGCCATTTCATCCACAGCCAGCTGCATTCCCGTCATTTCGCTGATGTGATGGATCACTGCGGGATTGCGGGCCACACCCCCGCAAAAAATCAACGGGGTATTGGGGGTTTCATGCTTGAACACCGTGTCCACGATATTTCTGGCCAGACCCCGGCACAGCCCGTCGCAAATTTCCGCCAGACTGTAGCCCTCCTGCTGGGCATGAATCAAATCGGTTTTGGCAAAGACCGCACATCGGGATGCGATTTTGGGAATGGCACCGTTATTGTCCGCAGCAATCCGGGCCAGCTCCGAGATGCCGGACAGATTGAGCCGTCCGGACTGCTGATCCAGAAAACTGCCGGTTCCTGCAGCACACGAGGTATTGGTCTCCAGGCCGGCATACCCCCCGTGTTTGTCAAAGCGCATAAGGGAAAATTTTTCACCCCCCACATGGAGTATGGCCCCGATTTTGTCGTGAAAAAAACCGGCTGCGGCAATCACCGCCACCCGGTCATCACAGCGCCAGTCCCCGTCAATGATCTGTGGTGTGGAGTGAGTGAGGCAGACAGCCGCCAGTCGGCCGAGATCCACGCTTGCCAGCATCTTTTCAAGGGTGGCGGCGATCTGGCCGTGATGAAAGCGGTAATCCGAGTGCAGAATTTCCCTGTCCGGCGTCAGAACCGCCAGGCCTGCACTGACCGATCCGGCATCCAATCCCAGTACCAGGGGTGTCATGTTTGGGTTTTCCGTGTCCTGCATAGTCATTGTCATGGTTTTACTTCTCTGATTTGTGTGTTTTTTTCAATCACAAGCTCCGGGCTGCGATGGTAACCAATGCGCACACCCCGTATCCGGACCTGCGCCGGAGCTTGCGGCGCAAGAGCCTTGTCGCGAAAATATAGCCGGATCTGCCGCTGATTGCCATAGTAAAAATGCCCGTTGGCATACCGGCCGGTATAAGCTTCGATGACCTCGTTTTCCAGTTTTGGATCGGAAAAATCCGCGTCCGGATCTGAAATATACAGAGAACCAACCGGGGCAATGCCCGGACGTGGACGAACCTTTTTGACATCCGTGATCTCCAGGTTGCCGTGAAAACGTTTCAACCGGGTGACAACCAGATCATAATACCGGCCTTTGTCCAGATCGGCTGCCGCCTTATACACATAAACAGGCCGGCCGCCGGGCTGCTTGATCACGGCATTATCGCCGTGGCGGTAAATCACGGCACAATTTTTCAGCTCAAGGCGCACCGCCCCGGCTTTGACATCATACAAATCGGCTATTTCGGCTTTTTCCGAACTCTTGGCAGGGCTTGTGGCCTCCGGCCGGAAAACAAAGGGCCCGGTCTGCAGACAGGCATATACCGGGAGATGATCCGAATACCCGCGCCCCAGATGCCGGCCCCGGCCCCGGTCCGCCCGCTGCCAGCGCCGGATGCGATGCCGGTCAAACAGATAGCCCGGATCAAAACGGTCAAATGAATTGTCCAGGTAGGAAATGCCGTGATCGTCATAGAGAGCCGCAGGCAGCAAAATGGCATCCGGACTCTGGGGACGGCCGAAAAACCGCGCTGACCAGCGCCGGTCACCGGGCAGCTCCAGCCACAGATTGTAATGCAGGCTTTGCGCCGGTGCTCTGATCAGCTGCGGTTCATCCACGGCCGCGCCCTGAAAACGGGTATTTAAAACATGCTGCAGCCCGGTTTTTCCGCCCGTGTCATTGAACGCCGGCCGGTGACGGATGGTTTCATGCTCATTGTAATTGGTGTTAAAATCCCCGATAAGCACATAATCGGTTTTTTCCGGCAGCTTTTTCACAGCCTCGGCCAGGGCCCGGGCGCTGGCCAGCCTGCGGCTTTCCGGCCCGCTTTTGGATTTCCAGTGATTGACAAAAACAATCAGCCGATTTCCCGAGATATCGATGTCCGCCCGGAGAATACTCCGGCCGGAGCCTTTTTCAGCAACTATTTCCGATGAATCCAAAATAGCAAACCTTGACAGCAGGGCGCACCTGACTGTGGCATCACGGGCATCGGCAATGGCAAAGTAAGGATAGGCGCTGCCCTTCTGCGCCAGGCGCCGCCGAAGTTTTTCAAGGGCGGTCAAAGACTCCACTTCCTGCAGGCCGATAATATCGGCGTTAAGATCATGGATCACCCGGGCCAAATGATCCACCTTGGTTTCCATCATATCCCTGTCCCAGCCAAGCCCACCGCCCGGAATATAGCCGGGATATTCCGTGCCGTCATGTTTGAGGTCAAAAAGATTTTCCAGATTATAGGTGGCGATTTTGATGCACCCGCCCCAGGAGGCAGCCGGCAACGCCAGGCAGAGCAGCACTGCCGCCAAAATAAATGATTTCCAGGTGTTGAATGGCTTTGTAAAGGGTATCAAGGGCATTTCCCACTTCCGCCTGCAGGTGCCGGCATTGCAAAAAACACCCCAATTTCCTGTTTTTTTATTGACATTCAATATATCTCCCGTTAATCAAAATAGTTATAATAAAATAAACAAATGCCGTCAAGCAACACATTCTGACATCCCATGGCTGCCGCATGCAGCCGCCCTCTTTTGGATACGGACCGCTTATGGACAAGGTACTCATTGTCGAAAACCACCGCAGCACGCTGGAGCAGATTCGGGCCGGATTCAGGGATCTGCATCACTTTGAACTGCTCACAGCCGGCTCAGTCAAAACCGCCACAGACATCCTGGCCTCCACCCGGATTGCCGTCCTGGCCACCGGCATCCACCTGCCCCAGGGCGACGGGCTGGATCTGCTGGGACTGATGACCCGGAGATATCCCTCCATCCCCTGTATTGTCATTCTGGAAAAAGATGACCCCAAGCCCTGGTTTATTGACCGAACAGGCCATACCGGGGTTCTGTATTACCTGAAAAAGCCCTTTTCCTTCGGCAGGCTGGCCTCGGCTATTTTTGTGGGCTTAAACCTCCGTGACGAAGGCCAGACCCGAAACGGCATGACCATGACCAATTTCCTGCCATTGCTGGCCATTGCCCGCAAAACCTGCAAAATGGATATAAAGTCAGGCAACCGGCAAAAAGGGATCTGTTACCTGGAAAAGGGACGACTGCTCAATGCCCGGACCGCGGAACTCGAAGGGGACGCGGCAGCAAAACAGATCGCCGAATGGCGGGGTATCCATCTATCATTCGCCCCGCTGGCTGAAAAAGACCGGCAGGCGCAAACCAACATTGACCTGATGACCCTGGCCAAGGCCACCTGGGAAAAAGGGGCCCGGCCGGCGGACGACTCTCCGGCATCCTCGGCCTATGAATCGCGCGCAGGGACCCGGATCGGATCAAAGCTCGAAGATGCCCTGCACAAACACACGGGCATTCTTCGCTCTGCCAAAGGCTACAAGGGACTGGCCATTGTCAGCAGCACCGGCGAAGTCCTTGCCAATGACACATCCTATCGGGCTGACATTGATTTCAGCGCCATTTCCAAGATGGCCAATCAGATGTATACGGACTGCTCCCGGCATTTGAGCCGGAAGGGACTGGGCCGTTGCCGAGGCCTGACCCTGCACACGGAACAGGGAATTCTGCTGGTGCACAACACGGATATGTACACAAGCGGCAATTACCGTTTTTTGGCGTTGATGGCAGAAGACGGCAACTGCTTTTTTATCCAGACGCAGCTAAAAACCATCATCCCCAAAATTCTTTCCGAAGTGGCCTTGCCCGGGGGAAGGGAAAGCAAGGGATTGTCCGCCAAAAAACCTTTTTGAACAATAATGAAAGCCTTCCGGCCAATTTTTGGCAACCAGCGTCCCGGAGCGGCGGACAGACCGGCCGAGTGCCCGGAGAATCATCCATTTCCTCCGGATCTTACGGTCCATTGGAGCCAAAAAAGTTCTTGACTGCCCGGGAAGCAGTTGTTAGTATGCGTGAGCTTTAAAGGGATACAATCACTATGACGCCCAAAAAATTTTTTAACTTCAACAACAACCGACCGTGGGCTCAGCATTTGCAGATTGTTGTCCAGCTCGGGCTTACCATGGTCGGCTGCATTGTTTTCTGTTTGTTTGTGGGACGTTTTCTGGATAACTGGCTGGGGACGAAAGGAATTTTTACCATTCTTTTTATCCTCTTTGGCATTGTGGGCGGCGGTGTGGTTGTCTACCGTCAGATCATGGAAGTAACAGACCCGGATTCTTCAAAAGAAGAAAACGAGCACAAAGACAGCAGAGGATAACGGCAGTTTGGAACCACAGGAACAAATTCGGCAGGTGCAGAAAAAATACTGCTCGATCGCAATGCTCGTTGCGGTTTCTGTAGCTGTTGTACTTGTTCTGGCCGGTCATAAACCCGTTGGAAAGGGCTTGGTTCTCGGAACCGTCTTTAGCTCCCTTAATTTCATCCTCATGGGCGAAACCCTGCCCAAAAGAATCTCCGGCTCCCGCCGGCGCGCTTCTGTTGCTTCAGGCATATCGATTTTTATCCGGTACGTCCTGCTGGCCGCACCTCTGATCATTGCAATCAAATACTCTGCGTTTAACATAGCGGCAACCGTTGTGGGCCTGTTTATGATACAGATCATGATACTGGCCACACAGGGCATATATGCATCAACCCGCAAAAACCTGGATTATTGACGCGATATGGAAGAACTCGGGAAAATAAATCAGCTCATTGTTACCGTGTCCGACTACAAGATGACGTTTAACCTTGACATCATGGCCATGACATGGCTGGTCATCATCGGGCTTCTGATCTTCGGTTATTTTGCTGCGCGAAAGCAGCAGATGATCCCGGGGGCTTTGCAGACCATTGGGGAGACTTTTGTGTTTCAGTTTTACTCCCTGACTGAAGATGCCCTGGGCGAAGATATGGCCAAAACCTACGGGCCCATGATCATTGCCCTGTTCATGTTTTTGCTCTTTTGCAACTGGATCGGACTCTTCCCTCACCTTCACGAGCCCACAAACGATTTGAACACGCCTTTGAGCCTTGGCATAATGGGGTTTGTCATTGCCCATTATGCCGGCATCCGGCATAAAGGTTTTAAAAATTACATCAAGGCTTATTTTGATCCGATTTTTTTCATGGCGCCGCTAAACATCATCGGGGAAATGTCTAAGGTTATATCCATCTCATTTCGTCTTTTCGGCAATATCATGGGCGGAACCATAATCATTCTTGTGGTATCCCACCTGGTATACAGTCTGGTGTTGCCCCCATTTCTCAATGCGTTTTTCGTTATTTTCATCGGCGCGATACAGGCATTTGTATTTACAATGCTCACCTTGGTCTACATAGCAGTACAGGTGAATTGATCATGACAATCGATATTGATTCCTGGGTAAGAGTTGCAGCTTTCGCCGGAGCGGCGTTTTCCATGGGCTTAGGAGCCATAGGAGCGGCCATAGGCGAAGGGTTTGCCGCTGGCAAGGCCAACGAAGCCACATCACGCAATCCTGTTTATTCGGGTGAAATATTTAAAATGATGCTCGTGGGCCAGGCTGTGGCGGAAACAGCGGCCATTTTCGCCCTGGTCATTGCAGTGCTGTTGCTCTTTGCCGTGGGCGGAACCATATCCATGATTACCGCCGCCGGGCTTCTGGGGGCCGGACTTTCCATGGGCTTTGGTGCCATCGGATCCGGAATAGGCTCCGGCTTTCCCGCCGGAGAAGCATGCAGCGGACTTGCCCTTCAGCCTGAGATGAACCGCAGCATTACAACCACCATGCTCATAGGATCGGCTGTTAGCCAGACGCCGGCTATTTTTGCAATGGTGGTGGCGTTTATGCTCATGTTCATAGACTTCTCAGCCTCCAGTCCCCATATGATATCAGCTCTTCTGGCAGCAGGCATGTGCATGGGATTCGGGGCCGTTGGATCAGGAATAGGTTCGGGCTATCCCGCGGGCTCGGCATGTGCGGGCATGGCCCGACAGCCGGCCATGTCTAGCCGCCTTACAACCAACATGCTTATCGGAGCTGCAGTCAGCCAGACACCGGCTATTTTTGCAATGGTGGTGGCATTTATACTCATGTTTACCAATTTTTCCGGCTTGCCCCTGCATCCTACGTCGGCAGCAATTCTTGGAGCCGGCATAGCTACAGGAATGGCCGCTATCGGCTCCGGAGTCGGCAGCGGACTTGTGGGCCAAACCAGCTGCGAGGGAATAGCGCGCCAACCGCTTAGTGTCACCCCGGTAACAAACATCATGCTCCTTGCCCAGGCTGTCAGCCAAACTCCTGCAATCTACGGGCTGCTTATCAGCTTTATCCTGATCTTTAAAAAATACGCTCCCGCAGATAACATATCGGTTTCTGCAGCGTTTTTTTCCGCCGGACTATGCATGGGCCTTGGTGCAATAGGTCCGGGCATAGGCATCGGCTACACAGGAAGCAAGGCAACCAGATGGGTGGCACGAAGGCCAGAATCCACAGGGGACCTGACCCGCGTGATGCTTGTTGGACAGGCGGTGTCAGAATCAACGGCAATATACTCTCTTGTTATATCCCTTGTGCTCATTTTCCTTATGTAGGCTTAAAAAAGGTTAAAGCGCTCAAGGACGTTACCGGATTATTTACTGCAACAAAAAACATGTTCCAGAATCATAAAAAGGAGGAAATGAAAAATGGCAATTGAAGGCATTCACATTATTCATGCAGCCTCATTTCTCGGCGCCGGTTTGGCAATGGGACTTGGTGCGATCGGCCCGGGTATAGGCGAAGGATTTGTCGGCGGCAAGGCCTGCGAAGCTATCGGCAAAAATCCCGCAGAAGCCGGACTGCTTACACGAACCATGCTCGTGGGTCAGGCGGTATCCGAGTCGACCGGTATTTATTCACTTGTCATAGCACTGTTGCTCCTGTTTGTGGTATAAAAGTGATGAACTCAGATCATTACATCGTCTGATACGGGAAGGCCCGTGATGGAAATTGTCGAAAATCTTGCACTGATCAGCTTAAACGAAACCCTGATTGCCCAGCTGATATCGTTTCTGATTTTTCTGTTTCTCATAAACCGGATCATGATCCGGCCCTTGCGGGAGACCATGGGAAAACGGGAGAATTATATCGAAAACATAGAATCCGAGATTCTTCAGTCATCTGAAAAGCTTGAGGATCTCAATCAGCAGCTGTGGGAACACGAAAGAAAAGTCGTCCGGGAGGCCAACTCGGAAAAGGAAGACCTCAAAAATCAAGGTAACCAGCAGGCTCAGGAAATTCTGGGTGAAACCAAAAACGAGATAGGGCAGATCCGTGAGGAAAACGCCGAACTGCTGAACCAGGAAATTTCCGAGGCCCGCAAATACATTGAAGCTGAATCTGAAAAACTGGCCGGAACAATAATGGAAACCATTCTGGAGCGGGGGGTATCGCGTGGGTAACATAGGCAGTATCAAAACAACCTGCAAAATACTATTTAATTGCATCCTGCTTCTGCACCTGACAGCCTTTGCAGCGCTGGCCGAACAAGGCGGTGCCGAAGATTGGCGCCCGGTATATGACATCATCATGCTTTGGGTCAATTTCATCATACTGGCGTATCTGCTTTACCGTTACGGCCGCAAGCCGTTTCTGCAGTTTCTCCAGACCCAGAAACTGCAGGTTTCCGAGTCGATCCAAAAGGTCGAAGGCCGCAAGGAAAAACTGCTGGAGCAGATCAATGAAACCCAAAGCCAGATGCAGGAAAGCAGCGAGCGTTATGAAAAATTAAAGCAGCGGATCATTGAGGAAGGCGAGCGGACCCGGCAGCAAATCATCGATGATGCGCGGCAGCAAAGCAAAACCATGCTTGAGCGGGAAAAGAAAAATGCCAGCCAGCGGCTTGCCGATGCCCGGAAAAATTTCATGGCCGAACTTGTGGACACCGCCGCAAACCTCGCCAGAAACCGGCTTCCGGAGGAAATCACGGAAAATGATCAGGACAAGCTCATTGACTTTTACGTCACCAGCGTAAAACGTATGTCAGGCTAAGCCTGCCCCGGCAAAACTCAGACGCAAATCCATTAAAAAGCCCGGAAAGCCTTTTGGCCTTCCGGGCCTTTTTTGTTTTGTCCTATTTTCCTATCAAATATCTTACAATTCCATGTAAATCACCCGGCGGGTTCTGGGATATGTTTCCAGCTTGTCGAGCACCTCTTTGGTCAGGGGCGTGTCGGTTCGCAGAAACACAATGTTGCGCTCTCCTTCCGGCTCTTCCTGCCCAACTGTCATACGGGCGATATTGACGTTGTGATCCCCGAGAATGGTGCCGATCACCCCGATCTCGCCGGGGATGTCCATGTTGTGGATCAGGGCCAGGTAACCGGAGGGCCGCATTTCCAGCCGGAAGTCGTTGATGCGGACGATTCTGGGGTCACTTTTGCCAAACAGGGTTCCGGAGACCACGTTGGTGTCCTTATCGGTCTTGACTGTCACGGTTATCAGGTTGATAAACTCCTGGGCATCATCACTGGACGACTCCAGCACCTTGATCCCCTTTTCCTTGGCCAGATACGGAGCGTTGACCGCATTGACGTCATCGAGCACCAGGGGTTCGAGCAGACCGCAGACAACCGCCGTGCGCACCGGGGCCATGTCATTGTCCCCGAAATTGCCGTCATAATCAATTTCAACAGACTTGATATGCCCTTCGGACAACTGAGACAACATGCGCCCCATCCGGTCGGCAAGTCTGATAAACGGGTCGAGTTCCTCAAGCACCTTTCCGGAAACCGAGGGCACGTTGACCGCGTTTTGAATGGTATCGTTTTTTAGATATGCAATGAGCTGACGAGCAATGTCAACGGCTACGTTGGTCTGGGCCTCGGCCGTGGACGCCCCGAGATGCGGGGTGCAGATCACGTTGTCAAATTCAAAGAGTTTAAATCCCTCAGGCGGCGGCTCGGTGGCAAAAACGTCCATGGCAGCCCCGCCCACTTTTCCCATCTTCAGGGCATCATAGAGCGCATCTTCATCCACAATACCGCCGCGGGCGCAATGAACCAGCATCACGCCGTCTTTCATTTTGGCAAAAGCGTCTTTGTTGAGCATATTGGATGTCTTTTTGATCTTGGGCACATGGATGGTGATGTAATCGGAGCGCTCATAGAGTTCATCCAGACTTACCGGCTCGCATTTTGCCTTTTTGATATTTTCCGGAGTGACCACAGGATCATAAACAATAACATTCATCTTCAGCCCCCGGGCCCGGTTTGCCGCAATAGAGCCGATCTTGCCGAAGCCGATCACACCCAGGGTCTTGTTCATGACCTCTCTGCCCTGGAGCTTTTTCTTGTCCCACCGGCCCGCTTTCAGGGATGCCGTTCCCTGGGGGATGTTGCGGGTTAATGCCATCATCATGGAAATGGCATGTTCTGCGGTGGTTACCACATTTCCCCCGGGGGTATTCATGACAATGATGCCCCGGCGGGTGGCTTCGTCCACGTCAATATTGTCAACACCGATGCCGGCGCGGCCGATGGCCCGGAGATTGTCTGCGGCCTCCAGCAGTTCCTTTGTGACCTTGGTGGCGCTGCGCACGGCAAGGCCGTGGTATTGGCCGATGATTTCCTTTAACTCCTCCGGGGAAAGATCGGTCTTCACATCCACTTCAATATCGTCTTCCTGTTCAAAAAGATTGATTCCGGCATCTCCAAGCTTGTCGCTGACCAGTACCTTGTAAGTCATATAGGTCCTCCCTTTGATTTATTTTACAATACCAGCTTTTCTTCCCTGTAGGCCGTCAGGTAATTGCCGCAGAATTCATCCCGGCCCGCCAGGGTTTCGGCTGCATACACATTGGCCATCATGCGCTTGTCCAGGGGATTGATAATAGCGCTGTCAAGCCCCTTGCAAATGGCCATGACCATAAAGGCCTGGTTGAGCAGTTTGCGCTCAGGCAGTCCGTAGGAAATATTGGAAAGCCCGCAGACAGTATGCACACCCGGAAATTCAGTCATGATCGCCTCAACGGCGTTCATGAATTCCATGCCATAGGAGTCGTTGGTGGAAATGGGCTGCACCAGGGGATCCACGTAAATGTTTTCCACCGGCACATTGTTTTTCACCAGGCTGTTGATCAGGTCACTGGCAATGGACAACCGGTCATCCTTGCTCTCGGGCATACCTGAATCGCTCATGCACAGGGCAATAACCTTAATGTCCGATCCGGCCACCACCGGCAGAAGCGCATCCCAGCGTTCCTTTTCCAGGGAAATGGAATTGAGCATGGGTGTGCCTTTGTGCAGTTCCATGGCGGCCTCCACCACCTTGGGATCCGGGCTGTCAATGCAGCAGGGAATTTCCACTGCGGACTGCACGGTGGAGACCAGCCACTTCATGTACTGGTCTTCCTTGCCCACATAGGTGCCGGCGTTGACATCGATGTAGTCCGCCCCGCACTCTGCCTGGTCTCTGGCGATTTTCTTGATTGCCTCCGCGTCTTCGGCATCAATGGCCTCCTTGATGGCCTTGCGGCTGGAATTAATCAGTTCTCCAACAATTAGCATTGTCAACCTCCTTAAAAATTTATGGTGAATTGTATTTGTTTTACTCAGTCTGCTTCATAAAAGGCTTTTGCCCGGCCCTCTGCCCCGGTCCCAGGCACACAAAATCCTCCGTATCATAGGGGCCGAAGAGCAATTTTTCAAAATAAGATGTTGAGCCGGAAACCTCCTCATAAACTTTGCCCAGAAACACTGCATTGGCCTTTGCCCTTTTGCGAACCTTTTCCATATCCCCTGCGCCGGTGTTGATGAGCACGATATGGGTATAATGCTTCAGCTCTTCACGAATACCCCACTCAGCCATATCCTGCCCCATTTTGGGACCATACTCGTGTTCCACCATCCCCAGGGGGTCTTTTTCCTCGGCCACCCAGCCCGGGGTGAGATAATAGGTGCCGGCCCGCTTTCGGAAAGCCTCAAAATAGGCCTGCCTGGAGCCAAGCAGCAGGGCAATGCAGTCATGGACCCGTGGAATATAAATATGCTGATTTCTGGCCGTGACCCCGACAATGCCGTTGGAACAAAGCCCGTAGCCAAGGACAATGCTCTGGGCGGTATCCGCGTGCGCATCAATCTGCTCCTGGATCAGGCCGGGCATTTTTTCCGGGGTGAGGTGAAGGTTCTGATCCATGTAGCAGATTTCAATGTCCTGGTCTTGCATATCCTTATGCTGCTGCCGCAGGGCATCGAGTTCATGCTGCATCACCCGGCAGGCGATAATCAGGCGCGGGCCCGGAGGCACGGCTGTATTTTGCTGTTTTTCGGTTTTCAAATCAGGCATCTGATATTTTTATTCCTTGGTCTCAGGAAATTCCATGCTCTCAACATAGAGTTCCATGAAATCGGGCCGGGTCTCAATGGAGACATGCCGCACAGACTGCATTTTATCCTCCAGATATTGCCGATAGCCCGCATTGCGCAGCATGCGCGCACACCCGATCCGGCATGTATTGCCCGCAAAATAAACCTTGTCCGCAGTATCAGGGGGCAGCATTCCAATGGCTTCCAGATTTTGCGCCCTGAGGGAATAGCCAAAGCCGCCGGCCAGGACAACGCGCTCCAGGCTGCCGGCTTCCATGCCCGACTCATGCAGCAGAATCTCCATGGCCGCACGGATGGCGCTTTTGGCCAGCTGCACCTGCCGGACATCCTCCTGGGTGAAATAGACCTTGCCGCCCAGGTGAAATGCCGGGATTTTGTTTATTTCAATGATACGTGAAGCAATTGTCCCGGCAAGGCCATTGGTATCATCCGGCCGCCGCATGCGGCCGCTTGCGTCAATGACGCCGAGTTTGAGCAAAGCCGCAGTGATATCAATAATACCGCTTCCGCAGATACCCTGCGGGGGGGCGTCACCTATGGTATGGATATCCAGGCGGTCCTGGCCATCTGTGTCCACCCCTTCCACCGCACCGATCCGCGCCCGCATGCCCGCGGAGATGCCCATGCCTTCAAAAGCCGGCCCGGCGGCAGTGGATGTCATCAGGTACTCACTGTTTGCGCTGAGCCCCATCTCCCCGTTGGTTCCCACATCCACAAAAAACATAGCCCCGCCGGGTTCGAAAAAGCGCCTGGAAACCAGGAGCCCGGCGCTGATATCAGCGCCCACATAGGCATGAACAATGGGCGGCACATAAACCCGGGCAGCCGGGTTGACTTCAAGGCCGAATTGCCGGGCCGGGTAGGCCCGGCCACCCTGCAGGGCCACGGTAAACGGCACCTGTCCCAGGGGCTCGGGATCAATAGATGCGGCAAGCTGCAGCATTGTGGTATTGCCGCCCAAAACCACATCCAGCACCTCCATTGGATCCGCGCCAGAGTCCTGACAGGCCTGATCAATTAAATGATTGAGCCCGTCGCGCACACATTGGCTCAGTTCCGCAAGCCCCTCAGGCGTCGATCCCTTCTGGATCCGGCTGATCACGTCATGGCCGAAACGGATCTGCGGATTGAGACTGGAAGTGGTGGCCAGTTCCCGGCCTGTTGGCAGCTCGATAAGCGAGACCACCAGGGTGGTGGTGCCCAGATCAATGGCCAGTCCCTTTGCAACGGCTTTTTCCGGCCAGTTCTTTAACTCCTCTGCGCCCTGTCCGGCATATTGCAGCCGGCAGATCCCGTTGGACACCTTCACGACGGCCGCAGGCGTATTTTTCACAAGAGATTCTGTATCAGAAAGATGCTTGCGGCCGGCGCCCTTCTCGCCGGTATCCCTTTCAGAAAAGGTTGAGTCGCGGTCGCCTTCCAGGATCCGGTGCTCGTCTTTTTTATATTCACCGATTACCCGGACAACCATATCCGAGGCCGGCACCAGCTGACAAGCCAGCCGGATTCCCTGCCGGGCCTGCTCAGGGGTGATTTCCTTGTGCGGGGTTTCAGGCACATTATCAGGCGATTCCACGCAGACCAGGCACTTGCCGCAAAGGCACTTGCCGTTGCACGGGGATTCCAGCTCAACTCCGGCCCTGTATAAGGCGTCCCGGAGATTTTCACCTTTTCGGGTCCGCACCGACAGATTCATCGGCAGAATTTGAATTTCCGGCATGGTCTCTAAATCCGGGTCAGAGAAATGGTTTCCGGGATTTCCTCGGCAAGAAATTTCAGATCCTTGCGCAATGACTCCCCGTCGACTTCCCGGGGAACAGCCACACTGGTGCGCATGGTAAACATGGGCTTTCCGTTCTTGCCGGTTTCCACCCGGGTTTCCAGTTCCATGATGTTGATATTCCGGGATGCCAGCAACTGGGAGGTCCGGTAGACAATCCCCATGCGGTCAACACCCTTGACGCGGATTTCATAATTGGCTTCCGTGGCAAATTCGCTCTTGCGGCCGCCTTCCACCTCAAATAAAATCACATTGAGATCCGGCTCCCGGTCGAGTCTCTCACAGGCATCGGAAAGCGCCTGCTGCGCCTTTTCCTCCCCGGCCGTAACCAGCACCATCAGGGCGAAATGATTGCCCAGCAGGTTCATGCGGGAGTCTTCAAAATTGCATCCGCTTTCATAAACGGCCCGGGAAACCTTGGCCACAATGCCGGGGACGTTTTTGCCCACTGCGGAAATGATGTATTCCTGGTTCATAATTCTTCCCCTTGCTCCACTCTTTATAACAGACTTGGCCGGCACAGGCTTTTTAAACTGCTGCCGGTGATTGAAAATGATTTGTGATGCACGCCGGGATTAAAATACATCCGGTCTTTTTCCAAAAGCGCCTTGTCCATATAAACCGGCAGTCCGTGACCGAACGGCGGCACACATCCCACCTCACAGCCCACGGTTCGGCTGACCGCATCAGGCCTGGCAAAGGAAACCTTTTTTGTGCCGGCCGCAGATGCGGCTGCCTTCCAGTCCACCTTCCGGTCTCCGGGCAGGACCATGACAACCATCTCGCCTTCTTTTGTCTCCAGCACAAGCGATTTAACTGTTTCCCCCTCGGTTACGCCAAGGGCCTCAGCCATGGCCGGATTGGTATACACCGGCTCATGCTCTGCAATCTCATATGAAATTCCCTGGGCTTCAAGCAACTGGATAATTTTTTGTTCAAGGGTCATTGGTTCTTTGGCCTCTTAATAATTCGTGTTCAGGCAATTATTCGCCGAACTCCTCTGACAGGCGCGGATTGCCCACGGCCCGGGCCTGAATCCGCTCCAGAGCGCCTTCGGTGACAACCCGCACCTTTACCTGGGGATCATTGGCCCCGGCGCCTTCGGCCACTTCCCGGGCCATTTTGTCCACCTTTTTACGCGCATGAGACAAGGCTTCCTCGTATTCATTAAAACTCGTCCGCCGGTCTCCGATCTGGACAATAAAACTGTGGCTGTCCCCGGCCTCCTGGGCGTAAAGAATCGCTTCTTTTTCCGCCACCACCGATCCGGCCACAGCACCTGCGGCATTGGCCACGTGGGCATGGGCCGGCAGGACAAACGGGGCCTTCAGGGTTTCGGCCACCCGCTTGACGAAAATCCCGGCGGGTGCACCAATGCCGATGATTGGAAACCGGCTGGAAATATTGACCGATAAATGGGAATTGTTGCCCCGGATGGATTCCTCGAGCAGCCATCTTCCCCAATGGCCGTCAACCGTATCGGGCAGATCCGCGCCCTTTTCCTGGCCGGCAAGAAATACAACAGCTTCTTCCACCATCATGGAAATGATCTGGTCCAAAGTCTGGCTGACAAAGGTTTTCGGATTTCGGCTGAATATGTCACAGGCGCAGACCATGGCCTGACGGGCCACGTCTCTGTCCCATGTATCCATCTGGCCGTTGATGTGCAAAAGATCCGTGGGTGTTAACGTGGCCTGTTCGATCAGACCCTGGCGAAACAGCGGATCAGCCTTGATCTGCACGCGGTGGTGCACCCCGAGAGCCTCAAGTATGGCGCTGACACTTGCCGGGCCCTGGTTGAGCAGGTTGAGCAGCTGGATGTGACGGTGCTCGGAAATGCCCAGTTCTTCAGGATCAGCGGATTTATGCAGAAACCAGAACTCAATATCTGAAATTTTCCAATGAATGCTGTCTTTTAACGTTAAGCCCATCACCGCTTCGCGGACCCGGCTGTATCGGGAGGCCAGCCGGCAAAGCGGCACCACCCGGTCCGGTCCGATTTCCACCCGGCCGCCCTGGCCTCCAAAGGAAATCCGGCTGTCACAACCCACGCAGGCAGTCCGGATCCGGGCGGCCTTGACCGCGGTTTCAATCTCGCCAACCCGGGCACCGGTATCTGATACCGTTACCTGTCCCTGCTCAATCAGGGCCATATCCGTGGTTGTCCCGCCCACATCGATCATCAGGGCATTGCTGTGACCGGAGAAAAACAATCCGCCGATGGCACTGGCCGCAGGTCCGGACAGCACGGTTTCCACAGGCTTTTCCACAGCCTCGGTATAAGGCATCAAAGAGCCGTCGCCCTTGACGATCATCAGCGGGGCATGGATATCCTGATTTTTCAAAGACGCCTTGACCGCTTCGATAAACTCATGCATCACCGCCACCAGCGAGGCGTTTAAGCTTGCCGTGGCCGCCCGTTTTACCGAATCAAGCTGGGTTGAGAGCTGATGGCCCAGAACCACCGGATGATCACACACATCCCGGACCACCTGAAAGGCGGATTCCTCATGGGAAGGATTCAATGGACTGAAATAACTGGATATGGCAAACGCATCCACCTTGTCCTTGTTTTCCTCCACCCATGCGCGGATGCCGTCGAGATCCACAGGGGCCTGCTCTTCGCCCTGGGAGGAATGGCCGCCGGCAAAAAATTCAAAATACGGCGTTGAAAGCTTTTCCTCGAGCCGAAATGAGGTTACCAGCTCCCGGTCATAGCCGATCAGAATCAGCCCTACATCCCGGGCCTTTCCCTCGGCAACGGAATTGGTGGCAAGGGTTGAGGAAATGCCCACCAGTTTCACCCGGGAAGGGTCCTTGATTTTGAGCATTTTGAGCACCGAAACAACCCCGCTGGCCAGATCCTCGCGGGTGGTCAGGGTCTTGCCTGAGGCCAGCACCTCCCTGGACCGGTAATCCATAAGCACCCCGTCCGTGTAGGTGCCGCCGGTGTCAATGCCAACAACATAATTTGCCTGTTTTTCCTTGCCGGAACCAAGCCCCCGCCGCCCGGCTCCGGGATCATATGGCTGCTGCGTTTTCATTTTTCCTGTCTGAGAATATGCTTAAAATTATTGTTATAATTCAAAAATTTTGTTTTTTATTCAAAATTCTTGACAAATCAGAGTATTACAGATCAATTAACCGCCCTGGACATTCGAAAAGCCTGCAAGCAGGCAAATTGTCCGCTCACAGGCTTTTCGAAACCATTTAACCGACTGATTCTACGATTATTTGGATCGTACCCGTTCTTCGGCAGAGTCCAGAATCTTCTGGATATCCTTTTTCGCATCTTCGGGCACACGGGACACGGGACCTTCGTGATTTTCAATGATATCCCGGGTCTTTTTGATAATCCGGTCTTTCATGGTCAGGCGTCCCTGGGCGTCCCAGTCCTCATAGGAATTGCGGTCCATGAGGGTGGGCTGCCAGTGCTTGCGGAACCATTTCATGGTGTGGTCCTCATAGAGGTAATGCCCCCCCGGGCCCACGTTGCAGATTTCCTCGACTGCCAGGGTTTCTTCATTGACCTCGACGCCGCCGCAGATCAGGCGGCTCATGCCGATGATCTCATCATCCATGACCGTCTGAAAGACATCGCCGGTAATGCCCGACTCGGTATACCCGTTGTCATGGACAAAATTGGCACCGGACATCATGGCGGTGTGGATGGAATAAGCCGCTTCAATGGCCGACTGAATATCCATTCTCTTGGTATCCGTGCACCCGGAGGTGGAATACATGGGAAGGCCCACGTAATTGAGCAGCTCGGTATAGGCCGCGCTCATAATCGACAGCTCAGGTGCACCGTAGGAATAAATGGTCCGCCGCATGTCGAGAATCGACTGCACGCCGCCGATGAGAATACAGGTACCCGGATTGAGCAACTGGGAGACAACCACGCCCACCATGGATTCAGACATGGCCACAATCAACTGGCCTGCATGGGTGGCCGGAACGGTTGCCCCGCCGATGCAGCATGGGGTATAAACCTGCGGAATGCGGTGCTGGGCACAGTAATAGCATTTTCCGATGGCATCAAAATCACTTGTCAGCGGGCTGATGGGTTCGCTGTAGTGAATGAAATTGGGATGCCTTTTAAAGGCCTCCTCCCCGCCGGCCATGACAATGCCGATGCGATGCTCGTCCATGACGTTTTCCACGCTAAAGGCCCAGTTCATGATCACCTTGCGGGTGTTTTGAATCATGTCGGCAAATTCATACACATCTGAAAGCGCGTGGGTGACGTCATCAATGGAACCCAAAGACTGGACGTAGCCGATGTTGGGCAGCGCATCACAGACCCGGGCCACGATGGTGGCGTCCTTGCGCTGATAGGGCCGGCGCTCCAGGGTATCGGTGTCGATGAAATTGGGCGGCGTGGGCCCGGGGCCGAAATAACTTCTTCCCGGCTCCACATAGCACATTTCCTCATCGCCGTCCCAGCTGTAAATGGTGGTTGTGGGCGGAACAGAGGCCAGGGCGTCGCGAACAACTTCCGGCGGTATCCGCACCCGCTTGCCGTCGACTTTACAGCGGTTTTTGGCCAGCAGCTCACGGACACCTTCGTGATGAACGTTTGCACCAGTATCGTTTAATGTCTTGATCACCCCGCGGAACATCCGCGCTTTCTGATCCTCTGAAAGCAGCGAAAACCTTGGGGTTCTGTTTACCGTATAGTTTGTCCTGAAGGTCATTTGCATTCTCCTTATCTGATCTATCCGACAAATCCATTCTGCGGTCAAAGCCATTTTGATTTCCGGCCGCAGGCCGGGGGCGGATATTTCTCAATTACTTGGAATGGCGCTTTTCAGCCGCATCAATGATTTCCTTGAGCGCTTTTCTGGCATCGTCATCAATGGGCAGTGGCTCATGGGTATCCAGGATCCGCTGGGTTTCCTCATTGACCCGGTCCGACATGCTCTTGGCCCCTTCGTTGTTCCAGGTTTCCCAGTCGGAGCGGTCCATGAGTTTTGGCAAAAACCATTCGCGCCAGTGCTCGTAAGTGTGGTCATGGGTGACATACTCGCCGCCCGGGCCCACTTCATCAATTTCCTTCAGGGCCAGATATTCCTCATCGGTTCTCACGCCCTTGCCCATCTGGCGAACCATCCCGATGATCTCATCATTCATCACAAGGCTTTCCAGGGAGGCGTTCACGCCGGAATCAATATAACCAACGTCGTGAACCAGGTTGGCCCCGGAAAGGAAGGCGGTCAGGTTGCTGATGGTCGACTCTATGGCCGCCTGTTCATCAAGGCACTTGGAATCCGAGCACCCGCCGGTGGAAAACATGATCAGGTTAAGCCACTTGGAAACGTCTGTGTTGGCCGCAGAGGCCAGAGACATTTCAGGCGCACCATAGGAGTAGGTGGTGGTGCGCATGTCCATCACAGTGGTGACCCCGCCCATGATCAGCGGCATACCCGGCTTTTTCAGATGGCACAGCGCAATGGCCAGCAAGGTTTCAGCCAGGGACTGGACCAGCATGCCGGCAATGGTGGCCGGTGCCGTGGCCCCTGAGCTGGGACACGGGGTATACATGGCCGGAATTCCCTTTTCCGCTGCAAACAAAAGTTTTTCCACTGCGGTGATATCATTTGTCAGCGGAGAAATGGGCTCAATATAAGCCACAAACATGGGGCTCAGACGAAACTCCTCTTCGCCGCCCTGAAACACGCAGGCCATTTTCCACAAGTCCTCCAGGCCCTCGCCGTCCACGCTGGTGACCACCATGGGTTTTGTGCAGCCTTCGAGCATGGCCATGAACTGGTGCCGGTCGTAGGTCTGGGGATTGGGTGCATCGCCTACGATACCGTGGGACATGAAAAAGTCGAAATTGGGCAGGTAATCCACAATCCGTCCGGCATCCACCACATCCTTATAAGTGGTGCGCCGGCGCTCGCCGGTTTTGCGGTCATAGGTAAAGGGCAGATCCGAGCCCGTACCAAAGTAGACATGATCCTTTTGCAGGGCCACGGAACGTTTACCGTTTCTGCCTTGAAGCGTGATTTTGCGCGGATAATTTTTCAATGCCCGCTCCACAAGGGAAGCCGGCACCCGCACGCGCTTGTCATCTCCGACCACAGCCTCGCCGCTGTTGCGAAACAGTTCCAGGGCTTCGTCGTGATGGACCCGGGATCCGACCCGCTCGAGGACATCTAAGGCGGCAAAATAAATCTGCTCGATCTGGTCTTCGGTCAGAACCCGAAATTGCGGGGTCTCCTGAACGGTCTGATTCATCGGTTGCATATCTGGCATTACAGATTTCATAGTCTATCTCCTATCTATACCCGGCAAGGTGAATACAGCCGGGTTTTGACGTTCTGATAAGGGGGTTGGCCGGCAGAAACGCGAAGCCGCGGTCGAACATGAAAACATTCAGGCCGCGGCTGCGCTTCCCGCTTTCAACATCCACAAATTAAGCGGCCAGCACTTCCTTGGCCTTGTCCACAGAGCTGCCTGCATTGGCTCCGTAAACATCGGCGCCGATTTCCTTTGCAAATTCCTCGGTAACCGGGGCGCCGCCGATCATGACCTTGACCTGGTCCCGGATGCCGGCTTCCTTTAATGCGTTGATCACCTCGCCCATCTTGGGCATGGTGGTGGTCAGAAGCGCTGACATCCCAAGAAGATCGGGCTTGTGCTCCTTGACGGCATCCACAAACACCTGGGTGTCGAGATCAATGCCGAGATTGACCACCTTGAAGCCGGCGCCCTCAAACATCATGGCCACCAGATTCTTGCCGATATCATGCAGGTCGCCCTTAACCGTGCCGATTACAAAGGTACCGGCCATGGTGGCGCCGCTTTCAATCAGCAGGGGCCGCAGTTTTTCCATCCCTTTGCTCATGGCCTTGGCTGACCGCAGCACCTCAGGAATAAACATTTCACAGGCCTTAAACCGCTGGCCCACAACGTCCATGCCGGCGATCAGCCCGCTTTGAAGAATTTCCTGTGATTCCATGCCTTCATCAATGGCCTCCTGAACCAAACCGGAGACATCTTCGACCTTACCCGCGATAAGCAGATCTGCCATTTTTCCCAAATCAACTGCCATGTTTCTCCTCCTCCTTGTAAATGGTGTATAAAATCATAAAGTTTTCCAAAACCGCATTCCCGCTGCATGATAAAAAGATTATGCCTGTTTTTGACTTTGGCGAATTTTCTTTTTATCTATTTAATTGGTGCGCCCGGATCCGGCTATTTTTTCCGGAAATGAAACACGCCCCAGGTGAGATAGCCCTTGTTTCCGCCATCGACCCAATGCTGCAGGCCCTTTTTCATGTTGTCGATATACTGACGGCTGACCACCTTTTCCAGTTCGTCCTCCCGGGCTTTCATTTCGGTTAAAACCCGGCCGTAATGCTGGGCCAGATAAGGGTGGAGGGACTCATATCCAACAACTTCAAAGCCGATTTTTTTTGCATAATCCTGATAAAATCCCGGAGAGCCCAGGGACTCCAGATGAATCCGTTCATATATCGGCCCCAGCACCCCTTCCGGGCAGTCTTCGGCCTGCATGGGATCGGTGAAAATCATCTCCCCGCCGGGCTTTAAAACCCGATACGCCTCTTCCAGCACCTTCTGCCGGTTGTCGCTGTGCAAAATCGCATCCTGGGACCACACCAGTTCAAAGGAGGCATCCGGATAGGGAATTTCCGCAAAATTGCCGTCCACCACCTCAATCATGTGATCCAGGCCCTGCTCTTTGTTCATTTTCCGGGCACGATTGTTTTCGGTTTCGCTCAGGTTAAGCACCACGGCTGTCCAGCCGTAATTCTTGGCCAGATAACGGGCAGACCCGGAAAAACCACCACCGAGGTCAATGACCCTGGCCTCCTGCCCTTTGAACCTGGATCTGGAAGCCATGTGGTCAATCGTCCGACGGCTGGCTTCGAATATCGTATCATTTTCCGACTCATAAATTCCAAGATGCAGATCTTCTCCGCCCCATATGGTGTAGTAAAAATTATCAGCATCCTCACTATCATAATAAGATTTTGTAACTTTTACGGGTTCCGGAATATCGTTGCTCATCAGGTCCTCCTTATTTTGGAATTAAATATTATAAAATTAATAAGTTACACTGTTTTTAGTGCATTGCAAAAAAACATATAACCCTCTTACTTGAAAGCTTGTTTCAACGAGGATAACCCATAGTTTTTCCGAGTAATTTGATTGAATTGTGTATAATATTTTGATATAATAAAATAAATATCAACAACTGTCAACCCTTTTTTCTGACGAAACGTTTTCCTATATAATACATTAGTTTTCCTAAATTGCAAGAAGCCTGTTGACAAAAAAATAATCTTTTGGCATAATTCAATACTTCAAGCTTAAAAAATCCCCGTCAGTGTTCGCACTATAACTGAACCAGAAAGAGCAACCACATACTGAAAAAAGGATACTTATGGCAAAGATATACCCTTTCAGGGGCGTCCGCTATAACCGCAGCAAAATCGAAGACCTCTCCCTGGTGGTCACGCCCCCATACGATGTGATTTCTGAAGAAGAGCAGCAGGCCTATTACAAACGCCATGCAAACAATGCCATCCGGCTGGACAAGGCCCCGGCCACAGAACAGGACAACGAAACCGACAATCCTTATACCCGTGCGGCCGCAGACTTTCAGAACTGGCGGCAAAACGGGGTGCTGATCCGGGATGAAACCCCGGGCTTTTACCTTACCACTGTGACCTTTCCCATTGAGGGAAAATCCGTGACCCGTTACGGCCTGATCGGGGCGGTGCAGCTTGAGCCGTTTGAATCCGGCGTGATTCTGCCCCACGAGGAAACCTTTTCCAAGGTCAAGTCCGAGCGGCTGGAACTGATGAAAGCCTGTCACGCCAATTTCAGCCATATTTTTTCGGTTTATTCAGACAAAGACGGCATCCTCCAGACCCTGAAGGATCACGTGCAGCAGATTTCCCCGGAGGCGGAATTCACCGATGACAGCGGCCATTTCCATCGCATGTGGCGGATAACCGATCCAAAACTGTGCCGGCAGGTCACAGAAACCATGGAACAGCGGCGCCTGTTTATCGCAGACGGCCATCACCGCTATGAAACCGCCTTAAACTACAGGGAGTGGGTCCGGCAGAATGATCCGGATTTTGATGAAACCCATCCGGCCAATTTTATCATGATGTATCTGTGCGCGGTCGAAGACCAGGGCCTGATCATTTTGCCCACGCACAGGCTTCTTCCCAGCGTACCCGCAGATACCCGCCGGCAGTTTATGCAGCAGGCAGCCGAGTATTTTGATATTGAGAAATTCGACCGCGATGGCGCCAATCCCGGCAAGGCCGTAGAAGCGCTTGACAACTCCCTGCACAAGCACCGAAATGACCACATCATCGGCCTGATCATGAAAGATGAGCCCGCATGCTATGCGCTGGTATTAAAGCCCGGAGTCATGGAAAAACTTTTTGGCGACAAAATTGCCGCACCGCTTCAGGGCCTGGATGTCACCGTTCTCACGCGCCTGATTTTGATGAAGCTGATGGGCTTTGACAAGCAGAGCCTGGATGATCATTCCCTGATCGGATATACAAGCAGCCATGACGAAGCGGTTGAGCTTGTGGAAAATGGTGAATACGATATGGCCTTTATCTTAAACCCGCCCACCAATGAGCAGGTTCGCAAAATAGCCGAAGCAGGCCTGACAATGCCGAGAAAAACCACTTTCTACTACCCCAAGGCAGTCACCGGCCAGGTATTTAACCAGCTTGAACGATAAAGAAAAACAAGGGGCAAAGCACAAAAAGGAGACCTCTGCCATCAAAACCATCCATGATATCCGGCAAATGCGGAAAACGGCTGAAACCCTGCGCACACAGGGAAACACCATCGCCTTTGTGCCGACCATGGGCTATCTGCACGAAGGCCATCTTTCTTTGATGCGGCAAGGGCGGAAACTGGCAGATACCCTTGTGGCCAGCATTTTTGTCAATCCCGCCCAGTTTGCCCCGGGCGAGGATTACGACGCCTATCCCAGGGACCCGGAAAGGGATGCAGCCCTGGCAGAAAAAGCCGGCGTGGACATTTTGTTCATGCCCCATAAAAAGGATTTGTATCCCGAAGGCTACGAGACCTACATCACCCAGACCCATCTGCCCGGCCATCTTTGCGGCAGATCCAGACCCACGCATTTTACCGGGGTGATGACCATTGTGGCCAAGCTTTTTAATATTGTACAGCCCGACTATGCGGTTTTCGGCCAAAAAGATTATCAGCAGCTGGCCATTATCCGCAAAATGGCCCGGGATCTTGATTTCGGCATCGATATTATCGGAGGCCCCATTGTCAGGGAATCCGATGGCCTGGCCATGAGTTCGAGAAACAAGTACTTAAGCCCTTCCCAGCGCCAATCCGCCCTGCAGCTGTACCGCGGCCTGGAAGAGGCCAAAAAGGCCGTGGCAAAAGGAGAAACAAAAGCTGCCGCCCTGATTGAAACGGTCGAAAAAATCATCGCCTCGGCCCCGGAAACAAATATTGATTACATCGCCGTGTGCGATCCGGATACCCTGGCGGATCAAAAAATCATTGACCGGCCCGCACTGATGGCGCTGGCCGTCCGGGTGGGCGAAACCCGCCTGATTGACAACATTATTTTACATCCGCAGGTGGACAACGCGGACTGACGGCTGCATCTTTTATAAATAAGGTGAATTCGGACAAATCAAAATATAAACCTGAAACAAAAGGAGTGTTCAATGACAAAAAGATCTCATCTGTTTACTTCAGAATCTGTCACAGAAGGCCATCCCGACAAAGTGGCTGACAAAATATCCGATTCGGTTCTCGACGCGTTCCTCTCCCAGGACAAACGATGCCGGGTGGCCTGCGAAACCCTGGTAACCACGGGGATTGCCTTTATCGCCGGGGAAATCACGGCCCAGGCCACGGTGGATTTCCAGGATGTGGTTCGCAACGCAATCAAGGATATCGGTTATTGCTCCTCTGACATGGGTTTTGACTGGCAGACCTGCTCAGTTGTAACCAGCATTGACAAACAGTCGCCGGACATCGCCCAGGGCGTGGACGAAGGCAAAGGCCTTTACAAGGAGCAGGGCGCCGGGGACCAGGGGCTGATGTTTGGCTATGCCTGCGATGAAACCGACGAACTCATGCCCATGCCCATTCTCTACGCCCACAAGCTTACCAGGCGGCTGGCCGAAGCCCGGAAAAGCAATGAACTCGGTTTTCTGCGCCCGGACGGCAAGTCCCAGGTAACCATCGAGTATGAAGACGGCCGGCCCAAGCGCATCGACACGGTGGTCATCTCCACCCAACACTCCCCGGATGTCACCTACGACCAAATCAAGGAGGGCGTGATCGAGGAAGTGATCAAAAAAATGCTGCCTGCGGAGATGATCGGCGATGAAACAAAATATTTCATCAACCCAACCGGCAAATTCGAAGTGGGCGGTCCCATGGGCGACTGCGGCCTGACAGGCCGCAAAATTATCGTCGATACTTACGGCGGGATGGGAAGACACGGCGGCGGCGCATTTTCCGGAAAGGACCCCTCCAAGGTGGACCGCAGCGCCTGCTACATGGGCCGGCATATTGCCAAAAACCTGGTTGCTGCCGGGCTGGGGAAAAAATGCGAAGTCCAGCTGGCCTATGCCATTGGCGTGGCCGAGCCGGTTTCCATCCTGGTGGATTTTTTCAACACCGGCAAAGTTGCCGAGGACAAGGCCGTTGAAATCGTCCGGGATGTATTTGACCTGCGGCCGGCAGCCATCACCGAATACCTGGACCTGCTGCGGCCCTTCTACAACAAAACCGCGGCATACGGACATTTTGGAAGAAATGATCCGGATTTTGCCTGGGAAAAAACCAACAAGGCCGATGAAATCCGGTCCAAAGCGGGCCTCTAGCCCGAAGGCGGTTTACCCTGCACAAAAACCCCCGGCAATTACTGCCGGGGGTTTTTTGTGAGCGGATCACGAATAACGATAACCCGGCATTCCCGGAGAAAAAACAGGTTGTCCACTGTACTGCGCAACCGGGATGCATCCGTGTTGCTGATCATAATATCGGTATCCGAATCCTCGCTGGTGCCCAGAGCCCTTACCGTCAGGGGATTTCTCCCCACCCGTCCGATCCGGTCCACGGCCGAGGCATCGGTGACATAACCGCACATGCCGTGCTGAACAACAAATTCCCGACTCACGTAAGCAGACCCGTAAACCTCCCGTCCCGCCTCATCCACAATGGCAAAACACATGGCAGGCTTGACATCCACGCCCCGGGCATCCACCACCAGCCCGGTAAACGGTCTGTGATCCGGGTCCAGGGCGGTGCGCCCCAGATTCTTCATCTCCAGCTGAACAATTGATTCCGGCAGGATCAACTGTGAAAAGGCGCCGGAAAAAGACATCCGGCGAACCAGTTCCACTGTTCCGTCCGACCGGTAAACCGTATTGCCGACCTCCGAGGATTTCAGCAGCTGCTCTATTTTTGCAAGCATCCGGTCATCGTCTGCAACCAGCGTCCCCACCCGGCCGTGCCGGCTCAAACGCAGATCTTCAACGGTTTTGAGCAGGTGTGAATAGGCATCACGTTTGGCGCTCCGGGATGCAGCCGCCCATCCGTCGGCCGTATTGGTGGCTTCCGGAAAAGATCCGCCCGCCCCCTTTGCCTCAACAATTCGCCGGGTCCAGTTAATGGTGCCGCTGCCGGTGGCTTCCACCAGTTCGTAATCCTGAGTCCACCCCGGGCATACCTGGGTGAAAACCATTGCGGCGATCAAAACAGCGATTTTAAGCACCTGTTTCATGAAATTGTCTGAATAATCAAATGAACGATGGATTCAATGTCATCAAGGCCGAAACACGGGACCCCGGCATCCATTTTTACATCTGTTACAAGACCGGCCAGTTTCGGATCCTCCAGGCACACCGGCCCGGTTCGGCTGTTTTCCCTGTACACCTCAATTTTTGGCAGATTCTGTTTTTTGTAACCTTCAGCCAGGACAATGTCCATGTCTGAAAAATAGGCCGCGACATAATTCTTCAGCCGGTCGGCCGCGGGCGGGCGTATCCGGGTTTTTAACAAAACGATCTGTTCGTCGCCGTCAACCATAACCGTGTCGGCTCCGGCGCTGGCATGCCGCCAGCTGTCCTTGCCGCTCTGATCAAAGACCATTTCATGCATCACATGCTTGATGGTTCCCACCCGGTATCCCTTGCGTTTAAACACCGGAATCAATTTTTCTATCAAGGTTGTCTTGCCGGAGTTGCTCCCGCCCACAATCGCCACAATATCTGTCATCACGCAAACCCATTCGCTGTTTTCCCGCCTGCTGCCGGAGCCGGTTTTTTCCTCTATGCCATGATTTGGCTTAAAATGCCAGTCTTTATAACCCGGCGCACCGGAGAACAAAACTTGACTGGGTCCCGCGGGAAGCTTAAATTGATGAACAATTAAAAATTGCAACCACTGGAGCGGTTTGTGAAAACACCCCGAAACTCATTGCTTTTATACATAGCTGCCGCAATCCCCGGTCTTGCCGTAGCTGCAGCCCTGCTTTTTCTGCCCCTGACCCAACCAAATGCCAAAAACGACCTGAAAAATGATCCCGGACAAAAGGCCGCTGTTTCGCTCACCCGGCCTGAGCCGGGTTGGTGGGAAAGCCGCCGGCTGATTTATTTTGATATTCCGGCACGGGTATTGTTTTACCTGCCGGACGGCAGCCGGGGCGACGCAGAGGCTGTTGCCAGGGCGGTATGGAATGAATTTGAGCGCATCGGCCGCATTTTCAATCCATCAGATCCGCAATCCGAGGTCAGCCGCCTCAATGCCGCGGACAAAACAGCGCCGGTGGCGGTTTCAGATGAGATGCATGCGGTTTTCCGCATTTCAAAGCGCCTGTGGGATGCCAGCAGCGGGGCGTTTGACCCCTCCACCGCTCCTTTGAAAAAATTGTGGCAAAACGCTGTCAAAACCCAAAAAATCCCTTCCAGCAGGGAAATTCAACGCATACTGGCCCGCACCGGTTTTGACAAGGTCACGATAATGGACCATCCGCAGGCTGTGATGTGCGCGGCCGGCGGCATGAAATTTGATTTCGGCGGCATTGCCAAGGGCTTTGCCCTGGACCGGAGCCGGGACGTACTCCGGGATGCCGGCATTCATACGGGCATGATTCAACTCGGCGGGGAAGTGGCGGCTTTTGGATCCCGTCCCCGGCGTCCCTGGCGCATCGGCATCCAGCATCCCCGGGACATGGGAAAAATCTGGAAAACGATTTCGTCTCCGACCGATATTCGGGTATCGACCAGCGGTAATTACCGTCAGCCCCTTATCATTCAGGGCCACGCTTTTTACCACATTTTCAGCCCGAAAACCGGCCGGCCGGTTTCGGAAAAAATCGCCGGGGTCACCACGGCTGATTTCGGCTGCAGATCAAACGCCCTGCTGGATGGGGCGGCAACGGCCATCACGGTGCTCGGAACCGAAAAAGGCATGCAACTGGCCGAAAAATTAAGCATTGAAGCCCTTGTATTGAGCATAGGCTCAAAAGAACAGATTCAGGAGCAATACACTCCGAATCTGCCAGATAACATGGATACCAAAAGCAGAAGCCGGCAATGATTTTTCCCGCAGGCCCGAATATCCAAGAACAGAGGGGTGTTTATTCCCATTGACACTGTATTGCATTTATAGTATCACCTGAATCAAATTTTTGAGAAATTTCCAATACTGGCGGTTGCCGGCAGCATCGACAGGAACACGCCAAACGATAACCCTGCCGGCCCTTTAATACAAAAATCGTTTTATGGTTACCATGGCCTCCAAAGCCATGCTGGGCCCTGTCCCGTCATATTCACCAGTATCAGGCCGAATTTAAGAATATAAGGGAGAACATGAATGGAACAAAATGAACAAGCCCCTGTAGCCGGATCAGGCCAGGCGCCGGTCGGCTCCGTTATGGTTGTGGGCGCCGGCATTTCCGGGATGCAAAGCGCTCTTGATCTTGCCAATTCCGGATATTATGTCTATTTAGTGGAAAAAACATCTGCCATTGGCGGGCTCATGTCTCAACTGGACAAGACTTTCCCCACCAATGACTGTGCCATGTGAGTCATCTCGCCCAAACTGGTCGAGGTCGGCCGGCACTTAAACATCGAATTGCTCACCAACACCGAACTGCTGGAATTAAACGGCGATCCCGGGCATTTCAGTGCCCATATCCGTCAGGAGCCGCGTTATATTGACATTTCCAAGTGCACCAGCTGTGGGGAATGCGCCAATGTCTGCCCCATTGAAGTCCCCAGTGAACAGGATTTTGGCATCGCTACCCGAAAGGCGGCCTACAAGAAGTACGCCCAGGCCATTCCCGGTGCCTATGCCATCAGCAAGCGGGGAACAGCCCCCTGCAAGGCCACCTGCCCGGCACACGTAAGCATTCAGGGATATATCGCGCTGATCAACCAGGGCAAATACCGGGAAGCTGTAGAGCTGTTCCGGGACGCACACCCGTTTCCGGGCGTCTGCGGCCGGGTCTGTCACCATCCCTGCGAAGGCGCCTGCACCCGAAACGACTATGACGAGCCCCTGGCCATCCGGGAACTGCACCGGTTTCTGGCGGACTGGGAAAAGCAGGAAGACGAAAAAATACTGCCCAAAGCCGCTGAAGAAAAACGCGACGAAAAAGTGGCCGTGATCGGCTCCGGCCCGGCAGGCCTTGCGGCCGCCTCCTTTCTGGCCAGGAAAGGCTACGGGGTCACCATTTATGAAAAGCTGCCCGTGGCCGGCGGCATGATGGCCGTGGGCATCCCCGAATACCGCCTTCCCAGAGATATGCTGCAGCGGGAAATCGATATTATCCGTGACCAGGGCGTTGAAATCAAAACCGGGGTCACATTCGGCAAAGACATCACCTTTGACAGCCTGAAAGCAGACGGGTATTCGGCCGTGTTCATGGCCATCGGACTGCACAAGGGTCGCAGCCTCGGCATTGAAAACGAGGATGCCGAGGGTGTGCTCCAGGGCGTGGATTTTTTAAGGGAAACCGCCCTGGGAAATGACGTGCCCGTGGGAAAGGATGTGCTGGTGATCGGCGGCGGCAACGTGGCCATTGACGTGGCTTTGACCGCCAAGCGAAAAGGCGCGGAAAACGTCACCATGGTCTGCCTGGAAAAGCGCGAGGAAATGCCGGCCTGGGAGCATGAAATCGAGGAAGCCCTGGAAAGCGATATCAAAATCGTCAATTCCTACGGTCCCAAGAGCTTTTTTATCAACAACGAAAACCGGTTTTCCGGTATTGAATTTAAAACCTGCACCAATGTATTTGACCCGGAGGGCCGGTTTAACCCGGAGTTTGACGAAAGCGCCTGCGAGGCCTTTTTCGGAGACACGCTCATTTTGTCCATCGGCCAGGCAACCGACGCCTCGGATCTCGAAGGCCAGAATGTACCCATGAACGCCCGGGGTCTGGAGGGAGATCCGGTCACGCTTCAGACCAACATGGAATGGGTCTTTTCCGGGGGAGACGCCTTTTACGGCCCCAAGTCGGTGGTTGACGCTGTTGCCTGCGGCAAGGAGGCTGCTGAAAGCATCCACCGCTATATCAACGGCCAGGATCTGCACGAGGGCCGGGAAAAAGAATGGACATATGACAAGCCGGACGTGATCAACGAGCCTCATAAGGACCGGGTGCCCGTGCGATGCCTGGACCCGGAGGCCAGGGAGTGCAATTTCCTGGAAGTCTCGTTTGGCTACAATGAGCAGGAAGCCCAGGCCGAAGCTGACAGGTGCCTGAAATGCGGCATCTGCTCGGAATGCTACCAGTGCGTAAAGGCCTGCCTGGCCGACGCCATCGACCACGAGCAAACTGTTCAGGAGCGCGACATCGAGGTGGGCTCCCTTGTTTTGTGCCCGGGAAATGACGTTTTTGATCCTTCGGACCTGGAAGACACCTACAAATACAAATCAAGTCCCAATGTGCTGACCGCAGCCGAGTTTGAACGGATCCTTTCGGCATCGGGGCCCACAATGGGTCATCTGGTGCGGCCTTTGGACCACAAGGAACCGGAAAAAATCGCCTGGCTCCAGTGCATCGGTTCCCGGGACACCAACCGGTGCGGCAACGGCTACTGCTCATCTGTCTGCTGCATGTATGCCATCAAGGAATCCATGATCGCCAAGGACCATGCGGAACACGACCTGGACTGCGCCATTTTCAACATGGACATCCGCACCTTTGGCAAGGATTATGAAAAATACTACATGCGCGCAAAGGACAACGCAGGGGTCAGGTTTGTCAAGTCCCGGATTCACACGATCACCGAAATGCCGGAAACCGGCAATCTTTTGCTGCACTACGTGGACGAGGCCGGCAATATCGTGGAAGAGGAATTTGACATGGTGGTGCTTTCCGTGGGCCTTCAGGTCCCCCGGTCCACCATGGAAACAGCCAAACGGCTCCAAATTGACTTAAACAAATACAACTTTGCCGAAACCAGCCCGTTTGCCCCGGTCAACACCTCCAGGGACGGCGTGTTTGCCTGCGGCATCTTCCAGGGGCCAAAAGACATTCCCACCTCGGTCACAGAAGCCAGTGCTGCGGCCTGTGCCGCAGGCCGGAATCTGGCCGAATCCCGAAACACCCTGTTAAAGGAAGTGGTCCGGCCCGATGAAATCGATGTGGAAGGCGAAATTCCCAGAATCGGCGTATTTGTGTGCGACTGCGGCATCAACATTGCCGGCGTGATCGATGTCCCCCATGTGCGGGAATATGCGGAGAAACTGCCCTATGTGGTCTACTCCGGCGAAAACCTGTTTACCTGCAGTCAGGACGCCCAGGACCAGATGAAGGAAACCATCAAAGAGCACAACATCAACCGGGTGGTGGTATCCTCTTGCACCCCCAAGACCCACGAGCCCATCTTCATGGACACCCTGGAATCGGTGGGATTAAACAAGTACCTCTTTGAAATGGCCAATATCCGTAATCAGGATTCATGGGTTCACGGCGACAACCCGGAAATGGCAACGGAAAAAGCCAAGGAACTGGTGCGCATGGCCGTGGGGCGGGCCGCCTCCCTGCACCCCCTGCATGAACGCCAGATCCCGGTTACCAAGCGGGCCCTGGTGGTTGGCGGCGGGGTGGCCGGCATGAACGCGGCACTCGGTATTGCAGATCAGGGCTTTGAAGTGGTGCTGGTTGAAAAGGAAGCCGAACTCGGCGGACTGGCCAACCGCCTGACCAAAACCATCGAAGGCATGGATGTGGGCGATTACCTCACCGGCCTGGTGGACCAGGTCAGCGCGCACAAACAAATCGAGATCGTCACCAATTCCGTGATTGTCGATTTTTCCGGCTTTAAGGGCAACTTCACCACCGAACTGCTTGTGGGCGAAAACATGGTCAGCCGCAAGATCGAACACGGCGTGACCATCATGGCCACCGGCGCCACCGAGTATCAGCCGGCGGAATACCTTTATGGCGAAAATCCCCGGGTGGTCACCCAGCTCGAACTCGGCACCCGGCTGGAGGAAAAAGGTGCTGCAGACGAGCTCAACACGGTGGTGATGATCCAGTGCATTGGCTCCAGAAACGAGGACAACCCCAACTGTTCGCGAATCTGCTGTCAGAGCGCCGTTAAAAACGCCATTCACATAAAGAAGCTCAACCCGGAAACCCAGGTCTTTATCCTTTACAGAGACATCCGTACATACGGCCTGCTTGAGGACTACTACACCGAAGCCCGGCGGCTGGGAGTGAAATTTTTCCGGTTTGATCCGGAAGATCCGCCGGAGGTTTCGGCTTCCGGTGATCTGGTCAACGTGGTCTTCAACGACCATATTTTGAACCGCAAGGTCAGCGCGGATGCCGATCTGCTGGCTCTGAGTGCGGGCATGGTGGCTTCCGACACCGAGGAACTCGCCAGTATCATGAAACTGATTCGCAATCCCGAGCATTTTTTCACAGAGGCCCACGTCAAACTCAGGCCTGTTGAAATGAGCAAGGAAGGGGTTTATTTGTGTGGCACCGCACACAGCCCACAACTGCTGTCTGAATCCATCGCACAGGCCATGGCGGCTGCATCGCGGGCCACCACCATGCTGACCCAGCCGTATCTGACACTTTCTGCGGTGACGGCACAGGTGGATCCGGAAAAATGCGCATCCTGTCTGATTTGTGCGCGCACCTGCCCCTACGGGGTGCCCCGGATCAACGAGGAAGGCGTCAGTGAAATCGATGACGCCCTCTGCCAGGGCTGCGGCGCCTGCGCTGCGGAATGCCCGGCCAAGGCCATTGAACTGCGGTGGTATGAAGACGATCAAATCACGAGCAAGGTAGACGCTTTACTGGAAGAAGGGGAAGAATCATGAGCCAAGACTTTAATCCCAGAATCATCGCATTCTGCTGCAACCAATGAGGGTATTCGGCTGCGGACCTGGCAGGTTCCATGCGACTGATATACCCCACGAGTTTCCGCATCATCCGGGTGCCGTGTACCGGCAAGGTGGATGTGCAGCACATGCTCCGGGCCCTGGAAAAAGGCGCTGACGGTGTTTGCGTAATTGGATGTATGGAGGGGGAATGCCTCTATAAGACCGGAAATTTCCGTGCCCGCAAGCGGGTTGAGCAGGTGCAGCGGATACTCCAATCCATTGGCGCGGATCCCGGCAGGGCCAGGATGTATAACCTGTCATCCAGCGACGGGCCCTTGTTTGCCAAGTACGCGGGGGAAATGGATGCACAGATACGGGAACTGGGCCCCAACCCAATGAAAAAGAAGAAACAGTCAGCTGCCTGACGCCAAATAAAATTCATCTCAACCCGTTAACCTTCTATCAAAGAGGTCTGTAAATGATTGTTGCAGATAAAAAGCCGGTCGAGGAAATCATTGAATATGTGAAGGATTCCAAAAAAATCCTGGTTCTCGGCTGCAATGAATGCGTCACGGTCTGCGAGGCAGGCGGTAAAAAAGAAGTGGGCGTACTGGCCGCCACCCTGCGCATGTACTTTTCCAACCAGGGAAAAGAAGATGTGCAGGTTGACGAGCGCACCCTGGAACGCCAGTGCGACCACGAATACCTGGAAGAAATCCGGGATATTGCCGATCAGTACGATGCCATTGTGTCCATTGCCTGCGGCGTCGGCATCCAGTTCACCGCTGAAAAGTACCACTCCATTCCCGTGTATCCGGGCGTCAACACCTGTTTTCTGGGCGTGACCGAGCAGCGGGGATTGTGGACCGAGCGGTGCCAGGCCTGCGGCCAGTGCATCCTGGCTTATACCGGCGGCATCTGTCCGGTGGCCAGATGCGCCAAGCGCCTGTTTAACGGCCCGTGCGGGGGATCCTCCAAGGGCAAATGCGAGATCAACAAGGAACTCGACTGCGCCTGGCAGCTGATCATCGATCGCCTCAAGGCCATCGACCGCATGGATCTTTATGAAAAACTCTTTAATGTCAAGGACTGGTCCACTGACCGGGCGGGCGGCCCCAGAAAAGTGGAGAGGGAGGATGTACAAATATGAGCGCGAAAACTCCGAGCAAACTGGAAAAAGTCATGGCTGCCGGTCATCTGGGGGTCACCTCCGAATGCGGTCCGCCCCGGGGAAGCGACCCCGAGGTCATCCGCCACAAAGCAGAACTGCTCAAGGACTGCGTGGACGCCATCAACGTAACAGACAACCAGACCTCTGTTGTGCGCACAAGCAGTCTGGCCACCTGCATTCACTTAAAGCTCATGGGCCTGGAGCCCATTTTGCAGATGGTCACGCGGGACCGAAACCGCATAGCCCTGCAAAGCGATATTCTGGGAGCGGCCTCTTTTGACATTTCCAATGTACTGTGTTTGTCCGGCGATCATCAGAGTTTCGGCGACAATCCCCAGGGACAGAACGTCCATGATCTCGATTCCATGCAATTGTTGTGGACCGTCCGGAAAATGCGCGACGAGGGCACGTTTCTTGGCGGAGATGAGATCAAGCGGCCCCCGAAAATGTTTGTGGGCGCTGCGGCCAACCCGTTTGCCGATCCATTTGAAATCCGGGTTCCCCGGCTCGCCAAAAAAATCGAGGCCGGTGCCGAATTTATCCAGACCCAGTGCATTTACAACCTGGAAAAATTCGAGGAATGGATCCGGCAGGCAGAAGACCGGGGGCTGACGGAAAAATGCTACATCATGGCCGGTGTTACCCCGTTTAAATCCGCAGGCATGGCCAAATACATGAAAAACCGGGTGCCGGGAATGGATGTTCCCGATGACGTGGTCAAACGCATGGCCGACACCCCCAAGGGCAAGCAGGCCGAAGAAGGCGTTAACATCTGTGTGGAAACCATTCAGCGGTTAAAAGAGCTCAAAGGTGTGAGCGGCTTTCATATCATGGCCATTGAATGGGAGGAAAAAGTCCCTGAAATCGTTGAGCGCGCAGGACTGATGCCCCGCCCTGAAACAGACTGATTGCAGATTTTCTTTTTTGTCCTGCAGCAAACCGCTCCGGCAGATACCGGAGCGGTTTTTTTTTTGATCAAACCCCGCAAAAGGTGCTATAGACACAAGTCAAACCTGTAACCGGAACCGGATTATCATCAAAATTGAACACACGAAGCATGAAAACCGCCATTGCCGCCTATGATACGGCTTGGCACCTGGCCATACCAAGCCTTCGGCTCAATGCCCGGCTAAAAGACGGATATGCCCGGCGCCGACTCAAAACCCCTCTGCCCCCGGCCGACCTGTGGATCCAGGCCGCTTCTGCCGGTGAGGCTTATCTGGCGTGCGCCATTGCCGAGGGCCTTCTGACAGCCGGGCTGCGGCCGCAAATACTGGTCACCACCAATACCCGTCAGGGCATGGAGATCCTTGAAAAACACGCCCATGGAAGCCAGGGGAAAACCGACAAACCCGCACTGAAGTGTTGCTGGTTTCCCTTTGACCGGCCAACGATCATGGATAAAGCGGTAGGCCAGATCAGCCCGAAACTCGTGGTGCTGCTGGAAACCGAAATCTGGCCCGGGCTTTTGCATGCCCTGAAAAAAGCGGGCTGTCCGGCTGTGATCATCAACGGCCGCATGACAAAAAAAAGCCTTAACCGATACATCCGCCTGCAAAGCCTGCTCAATGCCCTGGCCCCGGAACAGGTGCTTGCCATATCCGATGCCGATGCCGCCCGATTTTCAAAATTGTTCGGAAGCCGCATTGTCACCCGGATGGCCAACATCAAGTTTGACCGGCTGCAGGTTGGCAAGGAACCCGGAGAAAGCAGCACCTTATCCAATCTGCTGCCACCGGAGGGCAAATTTCTTGTTCTTGGTTCCATCCGGCAACCCGAGGAACCGCAGGTCCTGGAGATGATTCAGCAGATCCGAAACGCCAACACCGATCTGATCATCGGGCTGTTTCCCCGCCACATGCACCGGATCGACTTCTGGAAGTCCGCCCTTTCCCGGATCAACGCCGAATGGGCCCTGCGCTCGGAATTAAAAAAGCCGGCCAGACCCGGCCATATCCTGCTGTGGGACACATTCGGCGAACTCTCGGATGCATACAGCGCTGCCAATGCCGTGTTTGTGGGCGGAAGTCTGGCGCCCCTGGGCGGTCAGAACTTTCTGGAACCCCTTGTTCACGGCGTACAGCCGGTCATCGGGCCGCACTGGGACAATTTCTTTTGGGTGGGGGAAAGCATTTTCCGCCAGGGCCTTGTATTTAAGGAAAACACCTGGCAGAAGGCTGCGACCCGGCTGCTGCGCCAGCTTGAAACCCGGCCTGATCGCCGTGAAATCAAACACCAGGCCCGGCAGTATATCCAAAGCCGCCAGGGCGGCACATCCCTGGCCTGTCAAACCATTGGCGCCCACCTCAAACCCCACAACCCAGGGAAGAAATCATGAATTTATCCGTTCCCGTGGAATGCTGCGGCGTGATTCCGGCGCGATACGCCTCCACCCGGTTTCCGGGAAAGCCTTTGGCACAAATCCGGGGAAAACCCATGTTTTGGCACGTATACACCCGGGCCCGGCAATGCCCCCAGCTCCGGCAGGTAGTGGTTGCCACAGATGATGAAAGAATTTTCAGTGCTGCAAAAGCCCTGGATGTGCCCGTGGTGATGACCCGCGATGATCATAAAAGCGGCACGGATCGGGTTCATGAGGCTGCAGACCGGATTGGAATCCGTGATAACGGAGTTGTGGTCAACATCCAGGGCGACGAGCCGCTGCTGGATCCGGGCATGCTGTCTGCACTGATCCGACCGTTTGCAGACCCGGAAATGGCGGTCACCACCCTTGTCCATCCCCTGGAACCTGAAGCCGCGCAAAACCCGGACCGGGTCAAGGCCGCCTTTGCCCCAGACGGGCGGGCACTGTATTTTTCCCGCGCGCCCATCCCCCATCCCAGAAATGCGCAAACAGCCGCCTATTTCTGCCATATCGGCCTTTATGGATTCCGCAAATCCGCGCTGGATCAATTTGTCAGCCTGCCGCCGGGTCGGCTGGAGCAGATTGAAAAACTGGAACAATTAAGACTTCTGGAAAACGGCATTCCCATCCATGTGGAAATCACCCATGGAAAAAGCCTCAGCGTGGACAGCCCCGGAGATCTGGAGAAAGTCGTTGCCGAATTCAATCAATTGTAAACATTTAACAAACCGGGATGCACCGTCCCTGGAAAGGTTGTCTCATGAGCACCCCCGTATTTGACCGTATCAATGAATTGTTTAACAACCGCAAAGCAAGGAAAACATTTTTGAAACTGCGTTTTCCCCTCATGGCGGTCTTGTTTGTACTGATGCTGCCCCTGCTGGAAAAACAATGGTTTCTGCCGGGCCTGATCGTCTCTGTTGCCGGAGAAATGCTGCAGCTGTGGTGTTTTGCCACCATTAAAACCAAAAAGCAGCTGACCACGGGCGGGCCCTACATGTTTGTGCGCAATCCCATGTATCTCGGCCGCTTCTTTCTGATTTTCGGCATCTTGATGGCAACCGGCAGCCTTTTGATCCTGATTGCCTACTCGGTTATCTATTACTTTTACATGGTCAACCGGGTCAACCGGGAAGAACAGCTGCTGGCCGGCCTTTTCGGCCAGGATTACCAGCAGTACAAACGCGATGTCCGGCCCTATCTGCCCACCTTTAACAAGCGGTTTGACGCATCCCGGCTTTTTGTTTTTGACCGCAAAAGCTTTTCCGACAACCACGGGGTGCGCAACCTCACAGCCGTGGGCATCTGCTGGCTCATTATCCTGTTTTTCACGTTTATCCGGCCCCTTTAGCGCCGACGTTTTTTCATGTGCTCCAGGGGATAGCCCTTAAACACCCAGATAAAACGCCTGCGCTCAATGGCTTGCAATCTGGCCAGACGAGAGGCATCCATCAAGTCAGGCCTCAGCTTGTACCAGATTTTATAAACCCCGGACAGGTCGATTTGCTTCAGCATGCGCCCCAATGCAGGGGGCATGTGACGCACATTCAGGCTGGACTGAAAATCAAGCAGCGCCGGCCGGCCGTCTGAACGGAGCATGATATTTCGCCGGTTCCGGATGTCGAGATGCACCATTTTGCGCTGGTGCATCCGGCGGACCAAATGCTCCAGGTCTGGAAAAAAATTGGACGGAATCTCCTCGGTGCGCACCCGGCGAAGGGTTATACCGTTTACGTACTGATATCCAAGGGCTTGGCCATCGCGGAGAAACGGCTTTTCGGGTATGCCGTCAATGCCCTGGAGGCGGACCAGGGCCCGGTATTCGCGCATTATCATCCACCGTCCCCAGGTTCCGGATACCAGCGGCGGGCATCCGGAATAATCCTTGACCACCCATTTGGTACCCCGCTCGGAAAAGCTGAACAAATCCGCATTTGCCCATCTGCCTTTTGACAGCAATTCCAACTGGTGCCCATCTGTTTCAAATATAGCTCTTCGCTGCTTCATGATCTGGTTTCCAGTTTTGTTTCCAGCAGTTTACGACGCAGCAGCGCAATAAACCCGGACTCGTCATTGTTTAAAAACCGCATTTCCACACCCATTACCACCAGGGGAAGGCTTGTGGGCAGCCGGCCGGCAATGCGTACATAATCCTTTTCCGTGGTCATCAGGCAGTCTGCGGACGCAGCTATGGCCTTTTGTTCAATTTTGCCCAGATCCCTGCCGGAATAGCAATAATGATCCGGATACTGTGCAAAACCCCTCAATGAACCAACATATCCCGAAAGCATGTTTAAAAACTCCTGGTTTCGCGCGATTCCGGAAAAAGCAAAAACCCGGGCGGCACCCAGAAAAGACAAATCCCCGGGATCTCCGTGGCCTGAAATTCCCTTTTCCTCCAGACAGTCGGCCTGCCCATAAATACCGGACAAAAACGGCACATGGTCGGCACGGAACACAGGGGCATGCCCGGAAATCATCTGCGGCAGACTTTCCCGGGCCTCCCGGCTTTGGCTGCGGGTTAAAATCACGGCATCTGCTCGCTTAAGCCCGGATGCCGGCTCCCTGAGGCTCCCCCGGGGCAGCACATGCCCATTTCCCAGCGGATGGGCGGCATCAAGCAGCACCAGATCCAGGTCCCGGTGCAGCCGCCGGTGCTGGAAAGCGTCATCTAAAATAATCACATCCGAATCAAAAGCCGCCACGGCCCGCATGCCGCTTTGGAACCGATCCCTGCCCACCAGCACCGGCACTCGCTTTAAAACACTGGCCATCATAAATGGCTCGTCTCCGGCTGTGGCACAATCAGCAAACAAATGATATCCATCAGTGACCACAGCTCCGGCTTTTTCCGCCTTGCCCCGGTATCCCCGGCTGATCACAGCGGGCCGGTAGCCCATCTGAAACATCAATCGGGCCAGGTACAGGGCCATGGGGGTTTTGCCCGTACCCCCGGCCGTGATATTGCCAATGGATACAACCGGACACGGCAGGCGGCGAACCGATAAAATCCCCTTGTCAAAGCCCCTGTTGCGAAGCATTACAGCCCCGCTGTAAATCCTTGAGGCCGCATAAAGCACCCGGCTCAGCGCAGACGGATTGCTGTGACGGTAATCGGTTCTCACAACACCGGCCTTGTGTTTTAATTTTTCAAACATATTTTTCTTTGGTTGCCCGCATCTACTCCAGGTTCAACAACATCACAGCCGTGCCCAGGCCAAACATTGCGTTGGCACACCAGGGCGCAAGCCACGCCGGCAGCATTCCCCCATAACCCAGAGACAAACAGAAACTATAAACCGACCAGTATAAAAAAGCAATGATAATGCCATATGCAAAACTCACTGCCATGCCATCCCGGGTCGTGCCGCCCAGGGCAACAGCGGCTCCCATCAAACTCATAACCAGGCATACAAGGGGAAAAGCTGTCTTGGCATGATAGTCCACCCGGTAACGGGTGGCGTCATAGCCGTCAGACTCGGCCTTTTGGAGATACCGGCCCAGGGCGATAAAATTCATTTCCCCGGACTCCCGGGCCACCCTTCTGAAATCTTCCGGGGAAAAGGCCAGATCAAACTGCTTTTGATCGTACTGCCGGACCTGCGGACCTTTGAACTCAGGGGCCCCGCCATTGGCCGCACCGCCTCTAAAGGATTGCTCCATGCAGCCCGTCAGTTCCCAGCGGTCCTGATGATACCGGGCAGACAAAGCATCTATCCGGCGCACCAGGTTAAATTCCCGGTCCAGAAAGTAAATGGTCATCCCGGAATACGTTTCATCCGCTGGACGATAATATTTCACATGAACAATATTTTGCCCTGAGCGGATCCAGATATTTTCCCGAGGCACCGTGCGGGGTGTCTCATCGCCGGCTTCGGCAATCCGGTTGGCCTCTGAGACGCTGATGGGCACCACCACCTCGGAGAACATAAACAAGATCACAGATACCAGCGCACCCATGGCCGCAACCGGCACCAGAAGGTAAAACACGCTGATGCCGCTGCTTTTCAAGGCAATGATTTCATTGTTTTTGTTCATCAGGCCGAAAATGATCAAGACTGTCAGCAACACCCCCACGGGAGTAATCTGGGATACGATCAAGGGAATTTTGAGCAGGAAAAAAAACGCAACCTTCCCCACCGGCACCTGATCTTCAATAAAGTTGTCGATCCGCCCCAGAAAATCCACTGACAGGTAAATGGCCACGACCATGACAAGAACCATGGAAAAATATCGCACAAAAGCAGCGGTAATATATCGATGAATAATGCTCATGGTTTTCCCCCGCCCGACAAAAACCCACGGACGCGGCCGACTGTGAAAGCAAACCAGGGCAGCAGCCCAACCGGCTCATCTTTTGCCGTCTTCACCAGCATATAAAGTCCCAGGACTCCCATAATCCCGTTTGGCGCCCATAAACCTAACGCCGGATGGAACCAGCCGCTTTCACCAAGCACTGTGCCGGCTGACAAAAGCAGATAATAAAGCAGAAAGCAGAGCAGGCCCATGCCCAGGCCGGCTGACTTCCTTGCCGACACGGACATGACCCCCAGCGGCAGGGCCAGAAGTCCCATGGCAATGCAGGCAAAAGGGATGGAGAATTTCCGGTGCAGTTCCAGAAGAACCGAATAATAGCGTTTATCCCGATTTTCCGCATTTTTTATATACTCGCGCAGTTCGGAAAAACGCATTTCCTTCTCATCCTTTCGCCTTGATCCCATATTTGCACCAGGCCCGGCGATATCCAGCCGGATATCATAGGTCTTGAAATTCGTGGCATGCGCCCCCCCGCTGCCGGGTTCAACCTGGCTGATGACGCCGTCGTAAAGGCGGATCACAAACGTATAGTCATCCTTTCCCTTCAGCAAATCGCCTTTGGGGGCGATGATGGTACTGCTGGTCTGGCTTTGCCGGCTGTCCTGGATCAATACATCATTGAGTTCACGGGTCTTCATATCCACATTATTGACATAAAAGGTCAGGCCGGCAAAATCGTCGTTAAAACGGCCTTCGCTCATTCCGATATTAAAATTGGACCGCACCACTTCCATGGCTGTTTTTTCATAAGCGGATTTGCCCCAGGGCATTCCCCACCCGGCCATGGCCACGGTAATCAAAAAACCGAAAACCGCAAACACCAGCACCGGCGGAATCAGGCCATAGAGGCTGACCCCGCCGGCCTTGAGGGCAACAATTTCATTGTCTGCCGACATGCGTAAAAAGGTCAGAAGGATGCTCATCATCACGGACATGGGAATGATATAGACGAGAAAGTAAGGCATGGAATAAACAATCATCAGGAAAAACACGGACAAATTCACCTGATAGTTGACAATCATGTCAGTGATGTCAAGAATCTCGCTCATCAGAAAAATAAACATGAAAAAAACGAGATTGATCACAAAGGGCGGGATCAGTTCCTTGAATATATACCGGTTGACAAGGGTATTTGGCTTCATGGGATGATGGATTCCGTGTATTTACCGGGGTGCGGAAAAGTTCTGCCGGCCGCTGCTGTCCTCCCGGTCGGGAAACTGCTGGCGGTAAAATCGGTAATATTCCCCCTTTTGCTTCAACAAGTCCGCATGCCGGCCCTCTTCCACAATCCGGCCCCCGGAGAGAACAATGATGCGATCTGCATTCACAATAGTGGAGAGCCGATGGGCGATCACAAATGAAGTGCGCCCCTGCATGAGGTTTTCCAGGGCCTTCTGCACCAGTTGTTCCGCCTCTGAATCCAGGGCCGAGGTGGCCTCGTCAAGGATGAGAATCGGCGCATCCTTTAAAAGCGCCCGGGCAATACACATGCGCTGCTTTTCACCTCCGGAAAGGCGGTTGCCCAGCTCGCCGATCACCGTATCCATGGCCTTTGGCAGGGTCTTGACAAAATTGGCGATATAGGCGGCCCCGGCTGCCTCCCAGATCTGCTTGTCAGTGGCAGCGGGACTTCCGTAGGCAATATTTCTGCCGATGGTGTCGTTAAACAGAATCGGCTCCTGGGTGACCACGGCAATGCGGCTGCGCAGGTCTGCCACAGCCGCCTGGCGGATATCTATGCCGTCGATTTTCACGCTGCCGGCCGTGACATCATAAAACCGCGGAATCAGGTTGACCAGGGAGGTTTTTCCCCCGCCGCTGGTGCCAACTATTCCCAGGCGCTCGCCAGGCCGGACCTCCAGGCGAATGTCTTTTAAAACGGCTTCATCCGGGCTATAGCCGAATGACACGTTTTCAAAGGCCACCCTGTGAGGCGGTTTCGGCAGGGCAACGGGATCCGGCGGATCCGTGATGTCCAATTCAGTCTCCAGGACATCAAATATCCGATCTGTGGCAGCCAGTCCCTGCTGCACGGCACTGTTTAACCGGGTCAGTTTTTTTACAGGGGCGTATAACAGCATCAGTGCGGTCATAAAGGAAAAAAACGTGCCCGGGGTCATTTGCTCATTGATCACCGCGTATCCGCCATACCAGATCACCACGGCCACACCGATGCCGCCTAAAACCTCCATGACCGGCGAAGTCAGTGCCTTGGTGCGAAACGTTTTGACCTCGTAGCGGAAAAGCGTGCGGTTTTTTTGGAAAAACCGGGCTTTTTCCTCGGCTTCCATTCCAAAGGCCTTGACGATCTTGTTGCCTGCAAAGGTTTCGTGGAGAAAAGAGTTCAAATCCGCCATGGATTCCTGGCTCCTGGTACTAAACCGCCGGATCCGGCGGCCGAATTCGGCAATGGGGAAAAAGGCCACTGGCAAAACAATAAGCGCAATCAGGGCAAGCTTCCAGCTTTGATAGAAAATCACAAAGATCAGGCCGAAAATGGTAAACACGTCTCTTAACGCGCCGGTGACCGCATTGGATACCATGGCCTTGACAATATTGACGTCATTGGTGATCCGGCTCATCAGCACCCCGGTTTTTTCCTTTTGAAAAAACGTCAGGGGCAAATCAGATATCTTGTCGTAAAGATTGTCCCGCAACTGGCGAATGATGCTTTCGCCCACGTAGTGCATCAGAAACTCCTGGCCGTACATGCCCAAGGCCCGCAGCAGGTAAAGCACGATCAGGGCAATGGGGATGATCATCAGCATGGTCTCATTTTTTTCCATGAAGATATCATCGAGCATGGGCTTGACGAGAAACGCCGTGGTTGAAGTGGTTCCCGCAACCACAAGCATGCACACCATGGCCAGGGCCAGTTGAGGCCAGCTTCCCCGGATATATCCCAGCAGCCGGCGGTGCCGGCTGCGCAGGGGCAGTTTGGAAATAATGGGGGGTGTCATAAAGAAATTAAACCTTTCCGGCCGGCGTTGCCTCCGTGTTGCGATAAATCAGGGAAAGGGCAATGTTTGCCGCCTTTTCCGACGCCCCGGGTTCGCCCAGCATGGCGCGCACGGTTTTGAGCCGGCGGCGCAGATCCGAAAGCGCAGCCCTGTCCGAAAGCAAGTCCCGCACGGTGCGGGCAATTGTTCCCGGATTGGCATCCTGCTGAATCAACTCGGGAACCACCCGCTGGCCGGCAATAATGTTAGCCAGACCGATATGATCGACTTTCACCAGCATTTTGCCCAGCATGTAGCTCAAACTGGAAATCCGGTACATGATTACCATTGGAACCCCGAAAATAGCGGCTTCCAGGGTGACCGTTCCCGAGGCGGCCACCACCAGAGTGCATTGCTCCAATATCCCGACAATTTCGCCGGATTGCAGCTTCATATCAATCCGATCCCGCCAGGGCTGTATCCACTCTTCCAGCCACAGGGGATCAATACCCGGAGCAACCGAAACAATGAATTCAACACCCGGAAGATCCTCTGCCAGCCGGCCTGCTGCAGCAAGCATAACCGGTAAATTACGCCGGATCTCGCTTTTGCGGGAGCCGGCAAGCAGACCCACCACTGCGGCGGTTTCCGATGCAGAGTCCTGAATGGAGTTGTCGGCCGGTTCCTGCCAATGCGCCTCTGTATAATGGTCCAGCAACGGATGGCCGACAAAGGTTACCGGCACCTGCCAGGCCCGGTAAAAATCGGCTTCAAAGGGGAGAATCACAGCCATGTGATCCACCCGGCGCTTGATTTTTTTGACCCTGGAACGCCGCCAGGCCCAGATCTGCGGACTGATGTAATAAAACACCCTTATGCCGTGCTTTTTGGCAAAGCCGGCCATGTGCAGATTAAAATCAGGAAAATCAATCAAGATCAGAAGATCCGGCCTCCGCCGCAGCATCTCCCGCTTGACGCGTCCGGCTTCGCGCAGCACCACGGGCAGTGCGGAAAACACTTCGGTAATACCCACCACCGAAAGCTGTCCGGCATCCACGAGGATTTCCACGCCGGCGGCCTTCATCTGCGGGCCGCCGACACCGCAGAAACGCAGATCAGTATCCTTTTTTGCCATCTCGGCCACCAGCCGGGCCCCGTGATGATCCCCCGAGGTCTCGCCGGCGATGATCATAACCTGTTTCCCGGGCAGATCTTGTGTTTTCATGAACCCGATCCCCTGACCCGGGCCATGGCCTCATTTATCTGAGCTGTTATATCCACGGCCACTTTCAGGGCATCCCGGCCCATTCGGCCTGAGACCTCGGGTTCGCCCCGCCGGGCCACGATATCCACAAAAGAGCCGATTTCATCGGCCAGGGCATCGGCTGCGGCAAAGGAGTGCTGCTCCATCATCATGCCGGGCACCGGGCACTGCTCTTCCCCGGAGCCGGGCCGGATATGGGTGATGGCGCGATTGGCAAAATCAATGGAAAAATAGCCATCCGGCTGAAAAATCCGGATTTTTCGCTCATTTTTGTTGGCAATCCGGCTTGCGGTGACATTGGCCACGGCGTTGTTGTCAAATTCAATATGGGCATGGGCGATATCGACCTGATCGGTGACCACGGATGCGCCCAGGGCATGACAATAGCGGATATCCGCCTTGACAAAATTGAAAATCAGGTCAATGTCATGAATCATCAGATCATGGACAACGCTGACATCCGTGCCCCGGGGCTGGTAAAGGCTGAGCCGCTCGCACTGGAAAAACAGCGGACGCACCACCTGATTGCGAACAGCCACCACCGCAGGGTTGAAGCGTTCCAGATGTCCCACCTGGATAATGCACCCTTTTTTTTCAGCAAGGGCAATGAGTTCGTCAGCTTCGGCCACCGTACGGGTGATGGGCTTTTCAATCAGCACATCAACACCCTGATTTAAAAAATCTTTGGCAATTTCATAATGCAGATGCGTGGGCACGGCAATGCTGACGGCATCCACCTGACCGAAAAGCTGGCGATAATCGGCAAACGCCCGGGTATCGTTTTTTTCGGCCACTGTCTGCGCCTGGGCAGGATCCGTATCCACAACACCGGCAAGGGTAACACCGGGATGATTGCCGTATTTCTCTGCATGAAACTTACCAAGATAGCCAACGCCCACAACTGCGGCACGGATTTTTTTGTCCGGGTTCATTTTTATTGTTCAGCCTTGTTTTTCTGGGATTGTTCCTGCATATCCGCCAGGGCTTCGATGGATATCCCGTATTGATCCGCCAATTCTACCATTTCCTCCCTGTCAAACACAACCGACCGGCCGGCTTCCACTATCAGCACCCGGGCCCCGCATTCATGCATGGTCTCAATGGTCCGGACGCCGACTGCCGGCACGTCAAAACGAAAATCCTGGATCGGCTTGCAGACCTTGACCACAACGGCATTGCCCCGTCCCAGCCCGCCGCCCCTTTGGATTGTGGCATCGGTTCCGTCTATGGCCTCCACAGCCAGCACTGAACCGTTTTCCACAACAACGCACTGACCGATATCCAAAGCGCCAATGGCCTTGGCCTTTTGCCAGCCCAGAAGGATGTCGCTGCGCTCTTTTTTGGAAGGCTTTTTCCGGGTCCAGCATCCGGGGCGGGCCAGCAGTTCAGGCAACAGAAAAGTCGATGGCCGGACAATGATGCCCTCTTTTTCCAGAAACCTGGCAAAGGCCCGCAAAAGCCGATCATCATGGGTGTCTTTGCGCACGGCCGCCAGCAGGGAAAGGGCCTTGATGTCGGGGCGGATTTCAGAGACGGCCCGGGGTTTTTGGATGGCGCCCACCATGACCGCTGACTGCACCCCGTGTTTGCGGAAAAACCGGGTTAGACGGCCCACCTGGCCCAGGTGCAGGACTTCCATGGCGGCCACATATCCGGCAAGTGCCGGATCGGTTTCATGATGGTAGGCGGCTGCAAAAACTTCGTAGCCCCGGGCGGCGGCCTTTTTTGCAAACAGAATCGGAAAAGGGCCGCTGCCAGCGATCAGTCCGATCCGTTTTTCCGCCAGTGTCATAAAATTTTTCCGCTTGATGGCCTTACCGGGTTATCCCCCGTTGGGTATTGCGTATGAAATCAACCAGGTTGAGCACTTCCGGCGTATTTTCCACCTCGGCCAGCACGCGCTCCACAGCCTCGTTGACAGTCAGCCCGATACGGAAAATAATGCGGTAGGCTTTTTTGAGCTGCGCAATGCAGTGCTCCGAGAACTGATGGCGCTGGAGCCCCACCTTGTTTAACCCGTGAAGGTTTGCCCGGTCGCCCGCTGCAATCAAATAAGGCGGGATATCCTTGACCACTGCGGATTTGCCGCCGATATAGGAATACTCGCCAAGGCGGACAAACTGATGAACCGCCACAAGACCGCCGATTGTCACGTGATCGCCGACAATCACGTGGCCGGCAAGAGTGGCGTTATTGGCCATGATCACGCCTCTGCCGGTAATGCAGTCATGAGCCACATGGGTGTAGGCCATTAAGAAATTGTCCTCCCCGATACGCGTCACGCCCCCGCCGAATTCCGTGCCCCGGTTTAAAGTGACAAATTCCCTTATAATGGTGTTGCGTCCGATTTTTAGATAGGTCTTTTCTCCTTTGAACCGGATGGCCTGGGGAACAGCCCCGATTGAAGCATACTGGTAAACCTGGCAGTCCGGCCCGATGTCCACATACGAATCAATGGTTACATGAGAACCGATCCAGGTCCCTGAGGCAATGGAAACATTGGCCCGGATAATTGAATAAGGACCAATTTCCACATCTTCGTCGATTTCTGCTTCAGGATCAATAATTGCAGTGGGATGAATCATATTTTTTTACAACTCCGGGTTTGACGAATTGTTCTCTTCGGTTTCATTGCCGGCCATTGCCTTTTCCAGGCTTTCCAGGCGACGCTGGATCGCTGTGACCTGTCTTTTCATCTCCGGCAGCCGTCCCAGTACCTGCTGGACCCGCAGCCACTGACTGTGAGGCATTTCCGGGGTGCCGGAAACGGTTTTTCCGGGCGCCACATCCCTGGCAACACCGGCCTGGGGACCGATTACCGCCTTGTCGCCGATTGTCAAATGCCCGCCGATACCGGCCTGGCCCGCTATAATGACGTTGCTGCCCACATTGGTACTTCCGGCGATTCCCACCAGGGCCACAATGATGGTATGCTCCCCGATTGTGACATTATGGGCGATATGCACATGATTGTCCGTCTTGACTCCCTGCCGGATCCATGTCCGGCCGAATGTGGCCCGGTCAATGGTATTGGCCGCACCGAGTTCCACATCATCATCGATCTGAACAATTCCGGTCTGCGGGATTTTCACATGCCGCCCCTTTTCATCAGGGGTATAGCCGAATCCATCCGCGCCGATCACAGATGCCGCCCCTACAATCACCCGGCTGCCGATCACGCAGTTTTCCAGGATCGATACATTGGCCAGGATATGCGTATCATCGCCGATGCAAACCCCGTCGCCGATAAACACGTTCGGATGGATCACCACGCGCTCTCCGAGAGTCACCTTGTTGCCGATAAAGGCAAGGGGCGCCACAGCCGTATCCCGGCCGGCAACAAAATCGGACCCGATGGCGGCCTTTTGGCTGATGCCTGAAAAGCAAGGCGTTTGCGGATAAAAATACTGCATGATCCGGGCAAAGGCGAGCCTGGGATTGTCCGATAAAATCAGGTTTGCCGAAGCCGGCCCGGAAAAACTGCGCGGCACGATCACCACACCCGCACGGCTGTCTTTGACCCGGCTGCACAGCCGGGCGTTGTCTGCAAAGGTCACAGCCCCGGGACCTGCCTGGTCAAACGGCACAGCGCACGTAACCGTGGTGCCGGCATCGCCGTGAATATCCTCGGGGCGGGCTGAAATGATGTCCGCAAGCTCTGCAAGGGTCAGGCCGCTCATATGCCGGCGCTCCGCTGACGGGACAAACCTGCGGCCGCTGGACAGCCGCGGAATTGTCTATGCAGGATTGCGCTCATTGTATTTGCGGATAATCTCATCGGTCATATCAATTGCGCTGGGGTAATAAACCGCTGCATTTTTTTCAATAATGAGCAGATAGCCTTGCTTTTTCCCGATCGCTTCGGCCAGCTTTAAAATCTCATCCCGAAGCGCCCCCACCCTTTCGGACTGCAGCTGCCGGAACTCGTTTTCATATTCTCTTTGCCTGGACTGGAGATCATATTTTTTAATCTCCAGTTCCCGCTGTTTTTGCTGGCGTTTTTCCTTGCTCATCACCATCGCGTCCCGGGAAAGCTGCTTGTCGAGTTCCTCGATCTCCTTTGCCATCTCCTGAAGTTCGGATTCCATCTGACGGCCCTTTTTCTGGATCTCTTCCTGGACCTTCTGGCCGGCTTCAGATTCGCTGATCACCTTCTGAAAATCAATCACTCCGATTTTGGCCACATCTGCCGCACCCGCCGGTCCGGCGGCAAGAAACAGACACGCCAGCATCGAAATTGCAAATATTTGTATTGCCTTCATTGATCCCCCTTTAATTCTTATATCCATCCACAATCATCAACACGTTAACATTGATGGCGCCGTAAAAAGTCCAATATCTGCGTTACGCGCAATTTCTCAGAATTTCACGTACGGCTAAGTACGCTGCATTCTTCAAAATTGCGCAAGCCTTGACCTTGAACTTTTTACGGCACCATCTGAAATCAGACTTTTTACGGTGCCATCAACATTGAACATTGAACTTTCTAGAACGCACCTCCCATGGAAAACTCCCATCGCCCGGAGTCTTCTATATATTCGCCCTGCTCATTTTTCCGCCGGTCAAGCACATAACCGCGCTCCAGACGGATGGGTCCCATCGGGGAATACCAGCGGATGCCGAATCCCGCACTTTCACGCAATTCGCCCAGATCCACGGATTCATCCTCTCCGTATACATTACCTGTATCATAAAACAGCACTCCTGTTAAACCCGCATCTTTGAGCAAAGGAAATATAAATTCCACGTTGAACTGCACAAACTTTTCACCGCCGATCCGGTTGCCATTCTCATCAAAAGCGCTGACATCCCGCCAGTCAAACCCGCGCAGGGAATTGATCCCGCCCAGGTAAAATTTTTCAAAATCCGGCAGCAGCTTGCCGCCGGTTTCCTTTACATAACCGCCCTCGGCATGGAGAAAACCCACGGTATCCCAAAACAGGGGGAAATATTTGCCCGCCTCGGCAGTGGATTTAACAAATCCAACGTTTCCGCCCAGGCCCGCGTATTCAACACTGAACAAATGTCTGGCCCCTTCGGTGGGATTGATGATCCGGTCGCGCGAATCATAGACAATACTGGCCGTAACACTGCTCTGGGTATACCGGCCCTCTTCAAGGGTGTTGCGAAATTCATCCAGGATTTCATCGACTTCGCTGACATCATATGCATAGGACAGATACCCCCGCACATCGTCATAAAGGGGATAACCGAATCGAATCCTGCCGCCCTTGCTGTCAAGCTCATAATCATCATAGTCGCGCTCCCAATTATACGCCTCTGCAGTGGCGGACAAGGGGATATCAAAAAGCCATGGCTCAGTGAACCGAAGCCGGAAGTGCTGGGATTCGCTTCCGGTCTGCAGCTGCAGCTCAATTTTCTGGCCCTTGCCCAGAAAATTGCGCTCGGAAATCGATCCCATAACGTAGAGCTTGTCAATGGCGCTGTAGCCCGCCCCGAAGCTGAAACTGCCGGTGGCTTTTTCAGTTACGTCAATGTTTAACAGCATCCGGTCTTCAGATGAACCCTCAAGGGTCTGAACATTGACATCCTCGAAATAATCCAGGCGATGAAGATTGCGCACAGAGCGTTTTAAATCGCTTGCGCTGTATTTTTCCTGTTCGTGCACTTCCAGCTCCCGGCGGATGACCTTGTCCCGGGTTTTGGTGTTGCCCTCAATGACAATTTTTTCAAAATATACCGGTTCATTTTTCTGCATCCGGAAAACAATATCCATGACATTTTCTTCAGAACGGGGGTTCATGCCCGGCCGCACATCAGCCCGGGCGTAGCCCTCGTCAGCATAGATATCAGTGAGGCGGACCACGTCGTTTTGCAGCACCTGGCGGTTGTAATACGGCTCCTGATCAATGGAGACGCTTTGGGCAAGTTCTTCGGCGGGTTTGAGCAAGTCACCCTCAAAACTAACATCCCCGACTTCAAATCTGGGGCCTTCATGGATTTTCATGGTCACGTAAATCCAGTCGCCCTCGTATTTTACCACTGGCTCCCCAACCCGGGCCCGGGCATAGCCGTTGTTCTGGTAATGGGCCTCAAGACGGGCGACATCCTGCTCAAGCTTCTGCATGTCGAAATCGCCGGAGGAGGTCAGCCAGGAGAAAAAACCCTTTTCCGAGGTTTTCATGATCTTTTTGAGCTCTTTATCCGAGTAATCCCGGTTGCCCTCGATACGGATCTCCCTGATTTTTACCTTTTTGCCCTCCTCGATGACAAACTCCAGGTCAGCCTGATTGTGGTCAAGCTCCTTGATGTTATAATCCACCTGCGCGTTGTGGTAATTTTTTTCCTCATAAAAGGCCTCAATGGCCTTAATATTGCGCTTGATCCGATAAATATTGAGTATGGCGCCGGTGGAAATATCTATCTGTTCTCGGATTTCCTCGTCATCAAAAAAACGGTTTCCCGACAGGGTGATATTTCGCAGGGTGGATTTTTCCTTGACCGTAAAAACGACAACATAGCCTTCTTCCTGCTGCTCTGCGGCCACACGCACATCATCGAAATATCCCATGCGATAAATGGCCTCCAGATCCTCAGAGAGCCTGCTTTCATCATAGGCGTCACCCGCCTGGGTGCTGACGGCCCTGAGTATGGCATCATCTTCAATCCGCTCATTCCCCTCAACTTTTACCTGCTGCACCACTGTCTCTGCTTCCGCCGGCACGATCATGGCCGTCAAAAAACCAATCACAACAACCGCTGTCCAGATTCCTGTTCGCATGGTTTTATTATCCCGTTTTATCCGGCTTATTCGATTGACTCAAGCCTGCCGCTGACAATCTGCATTCTGCGCTGCATCATTTCTGCAAGTGCGGCGCTGTGCGTGACAACAATCATGGCCATTCCCATTTCCCGGTTTAACTCCACCAGAAATTCATGCACCTGAGCACTGTTTTTCCGGTCCAGGTTGCCGGTGGGTTCGTCGGCCAGCAGAATATCCGGGTTTAACACCAGGGCCCGGGCCAGGGCCACGCGCTGTTGTTCACCGCCGGACAAATCGCCGACGCGATGTCCGAGCCGGTCCTGCAGACCCACCCGCACCAGTATGGCCTCGGCTTTATCCCGAATTTCCTTCTTCTGCATGCCGGCGATCAGACCCGGCATCATCACATTCTCAATACTGGTGAATCCGGAAAGCAGGTAGTGAAACTGAAATACAAACCCGATCCGGGCGTTGCGGAATGCCGCGAGTGCTGAATTGCTTAACTCAAAGACATCTGCGCCCTGATAGTACACCCGCCCCTGATCCGGCGGCTCCAGGGCGCCCAGCACATGGAGCAGGGTGGACTTGCCCACCCCGGATTCCCCCACCACAGCCATGGTACTGCCGGGGTCAAGACTCAGAGACAGATCGTTTAACACCTCGATACTGCTGTCCTTATCCGTAAACCGCTTGCACAGCCCGGTAACTTCCAGCAGCGGGCCGGTTGGCACCGTTTTTTTATTGCCGCCGGGACCGGTTTTTGAAACATCTGTGTCAGCCATGGCGCAGTGCCTCCACCGGGTTTATCCGTGAAGCTTTTGCCGCCGGATACAAAGTGGCGCCCAAACAGATGCCCAGGGCTGCGGAAACAATGACGGCCACATCTGTCCAGCGCACCTCCACGGGCAGGGTGGTGAAATAGTAGACATCCCCGGGAAGCTGAACAAACTGGTAATGCTGGAGCAGAAAACAGCCCGTCAGCCCCAGGACCGTGCCCAGGGCCGTGCCGATTGCGCCGATGACCAGACCATTGAAGACAAATATTTTCCGGATGCTGCGGTCTGTTGCGCCCATGGCCTTTAAAATGGCAATGTCGCGGGTTTTGCTCATCACCATCATGATCAGGGTGGAGGCAATGTTAAAGGCCGCCACGAGAATAATCAGGGTCAGGATGATAAACATGACGGTTTTTTCCAGTTTCAGGGCGGAAAAAAAATTGCGGTTCATTTCCATCCAGTCCATGGTCCAATATGGAAAACCCAGATTTTCCTGAATTTTTTCGGCGATCCGGTCAGCACGGTAAATATCGTCGACCCGGATGCCGATACCGGTAACCGCATCGCCGATGCGCAGCAATCCCTGGGTGGCCCCCAGGCGCGTATAGGCCAGTGATGCGTCATATTCGTAAAACCCGGATTCAAAAATTCCCTTGACCACAAACCGTTTCATTGACGGCATGTGTCCGGCCGGGGTCATCATGCCCCGCGACGATATCAGATAGATGACATCTCCGGAATTCACGCCCAGACGCCGGGCCAGATTTTTGCCAAGGACCAGGGGCGGGGTTTCTGTATTGCTGTCCCGGCTTTGGCCGGGGGATAATTTTTCCTTTAATTCCTTCCGGGAAAGGCCGATGATGTGAGATCCTTTGACTTCCGGATCCAGACCCCGCAAAAGCGCACCCGACATGCCCGAACCCGAGCGGAGCATAACCTGGGTTTCGGCATAGGGCATAACCGATGCCGTCAGACCGCTTGATTCCAGGCGATCCATCACCGAAGCGTATTCCGGTATGGAGCCCTCGTGATGATGCAAAACAACATGGGGCTCCACGCCCAGGATTTTGGTCTTGAAATAGGACTCCGCGCCGGTCATCACGGCAATGACAATCACCAGGGCCATAACCCCCACCGTGACCCCGGCAATGGAGAGCACGGTGATAAAGGATATAAATCCGGTCTTTTGCCGGGATTTCAAATACCGGCTTCCGATAAAATACTCAAATTTCATTTGCATTCCAAAAGGCTGCGCTTTGCTGCCTGCGGCCTGAAATCCGCATTGGACTATCGGGTATCGGCAAACTTCAGATGCGGAAAAAGAATCACATCCCGGATGGAGGCCGAATCGGTGAGCAGCATGGCCAAACGGTCAATGCCCACGCCTTCACCGGCTGTGGGCGGCATGCCGTATTCAAGCGCCAGAATATAATCATCATCCACACGGGCCTCGTGGTCCTCGAGCTCCCGGCTTTCCACCTGGCTGACAAAACGGGCTTTCTGATCCACCGGATCATTTAATTCCGAAAAGCCATTGGCGATCTCCCTGCCGGCAACAAAAAGCTCAAATCGCTCGGTTATCTCCGGATTGCGGGCGCTTCGCCTGGACAACGGCGAGACCTCCACCGGATACCCGGTAATAAAGGTCGGCTGAATGAGATTGGGTTCAACCAGGTGGTCAAAAACTTTTGTGATCAGCTTGCCCATGCTGATATCGCCTCCCGGGCGCCGGTCCAGGGAAATTTCATTGTCTTTGGCAAAAGCCATGAGCCCGGCCTTGTCCGACAGCAGGGCCGGGTCCACTCCCCCCACGGAAGTCAGGGCATCCAAAAGGTCCAGACGCTTGTAGGGTCCGGCAAACTCGATCTCCCGGCCCTGGCAAGGCACTTTTGTGGCTCCGGTAACAGCCCTGGCCGCGGCCTCAAACATCTGCTCGGTGACAACCATGAGATCTTCGTAAGTGGCATGGGCCTGGTAGAATTCCAGCATGGTAAATTCCGGGTTATGCTGGGTGGAAACGCCCTCGTTTCTAAAATTGCGGTTGATCTCAAACACCCGTTCAAATCCGCCCACCACGAGACGTTTCAGATAAAGCTCCGGGGCGATGCGCAGGTAAAGATCCATGTCTAAGGCATTGTGATGGGTCTTAAACGGCCGGGCATCCGCCCCGCCGGCAATGGGCTGCATCATGGGCGTTTCCACTTCCAGAAAATCCCTTTGCGTCAAAAAATTCCGGATTTCCCGAATCAGGCGGCTGCGCTTGACAAATACCTCGCGCACCTCCGGGTTCATAATCAGATCCAGGTACCGCTGACGGTAGCGTTTTTCCGGATCCTTTAAACCATGAAATTTTTCCGGCAAAGGACGATAAGACTTGGCCAGCAATTCAAATTGCTCTGCCAGCAGTGTCCACTCCCCGGTCCTGGTGGCAAAAAGGGTTCCCTGCAGACCGATAAAATCGCCGATATCCATCTTTTTGAAAAAAGCATAAGCCTGTTCGCCCACCTGGTCCTGACGGATATAGGCCTGCATCTGACCCGTGCGGTCCCGAAAGCGGATAAATGCGGATTTGCCAAACCGGTTGACCGCCATCATGCGTCCGGCTGCCCGCACCACGGTCTTTCCGCCTGTCAGGTCCTCGTCTTTGTCAGCCACACTTTTTAAAATATCGGCCACTGTATGCGTAACAGCAAAATCGTTGGGAAACATCTCCACGCCGGCATCCTTGAGGGCCTGGATTTTTTCCCTTCGCTTTGCAATAATATCCGTTGCCTGATTCTGCGCCATGAATGCTCCCGTTTATTTAAATGATTAAGGGGCTTGCTATCCCATTTACCAATTGGTGTCAAGGGTTTTGCCGGGCGCGTCGCAAAGCGGAGGCGACCGCCGGTCAGCCTGTAGCCGCCCCCCGGGCCGGGCCTGCCGGCTGATGCGTCGGAAGGCGAAGGGTCACAGCAGTGCCGGCACCAGGGGTACTTTCAATATTTACCAACCCCCCGTATGCATTGATAAGCTGCTGGACAATGGACAACCCCAGCCCGGTGCCCCGGGATTTGGTTGAAATAAACGGGTCAAAAACCCGGGCAATCATGTCCGGGGAAATACCGCTGCCGGTATCGGAAATATCAATGCAGGCTTGATTCTTCCGGCAAGGGTAGAGCCGGATTTCGATCACCCCGCGGTCCTCAATGGATTCTGCAGCATTATTGAGCAGATTCCACACCACCTGCTTGAAGTGCTCCGGATCTATGCGCACAAACAGGCCTTTTGACAAATCCGTACGCACGTCAATGCGGGCTCTGTGGCCGGGATTGGACTTAAACAGGGTGGCGATTTCGGAAACGGCCCGATCCAGATCAATGACTTCCGCCTTTCCCGGCCCGGGCCGGGAAAACATCAGAAAGTTGGTAACCAGTGTCGAAAGACGGTCGGCTTCCCGCAGCGCAATCTGCATAAGCCGCTCCTGAGACGGGTCATAAGGGAGCTGATCGCGCAGCAGCTGAATCGAACCGCTCAGGGAGGCCAGGGGATTTTTGATCTCATGAGCCAGGCCGGCGGCCATCTCCCCCACCGCGGCAAAGCGCTCCACCCGTTTCATTTGGTCTTCCATGGCCCACAGATCCCGCTTGGCTGTTTTTTCCTGCTCAGAGAGAAATCCGCTCAAAAAGGCCACGGCATAACAGGCTGCAATGGTAAACAGCAGCTTGTAGATCACATAAGGCCAGTCATAATTGTCAATCAGAAACTGGGCATCATCGCCCAGGGGGCGGAGCAGACCGTAGTACTCAAGGTCAATGAGAATCCCGTACTGGATGGCGCAAAGCGTGGCCGTCACCATCCCGCCGCGGCGGTAGATGACCATGGTGGCATAAACAATGACCACCAGATACATAAACGCAAAAATGCTTGAAAACCCGCCCGTGATCAATATGATCAGATTGACCGCAATCGTGTCTGCGGCTATCTGGAGGTAGGCAAACAAGACCAGGCTTCTGAGCCGTGGCAATACCAGCAGATAGCCTGCAGAAAGCAGCAACAGCCCGATGCTGAGCAGCATGAGCCAACCCAGGGACCCGGCCGCCATGCCGAGGTGCATCGCCGGCCTGGCAGCTGCGGCAAATGCCGATCCCAGCATTACCAGCGCAAACAGGCCCCGGAAAAAAATCAGCCATCCGAGCTTTCGATACAGATCCTGTTCGGCCCTGCTGCGGGTAGCAAAGACGGTCATGGACAATCAGGAAATCGCCCCGGCCATCTGGAATATGGGCAGGTACATGGATATCACCAGCCCGCCGATCACGACACCGAGAAACACGAGCATAAACGGCTCAATCATTGAGGTGAGGTTCTCAACTGCCTGATCCACCTCCTCTTCATAAAAATCGGCAATTTTCTCCATCATGGAGTCAATTGCACCCGTGGATTCCCCCACCGCGATCATCTGGCAGACCATGGGCGGAAACACCCCGGTTTCAGCAAGGGGGTCGGCAATGGTCTGTCCTTCGGCAATGCCGGTACGGACTTTGTAAACAGCGGTTTCAATGCTTTTGTTGCCCGCGGTCTTGGCCACGATGTCCAGGGCTTCCAGAATGCCCACGCCACTGGCCAGCATGGTCCCCATGGTCCGGGTAAACTTGGCCACTGCCACTTTCCGAATCAAAATACCCACCACCGGCAGACGCAGGGTCAGCTCATCGATCATGGCCCGGCCTTTCTCGGTTTTATAAAACCGCCGGAAGGCGAATATCACCAGCACAATCCCGCCGATGATCCACCAGATCTTGCTTTGGACAAAATCGCTCATGGCAATGACCACCTGAGTGGGTAAGGGCAGCCCCTGGCCGAAACTGGCAAACATTTCCTCAAACACGGGAATCACAAACACCAGAATCACTGCCACCACCAAAACAGCGATAATCAGGGTAACAATCGGGTATGTCATGGCCCCCTTGACCTGGGCCTTGAGGCGGGCGGCCTTTTCCATGTAAACCGACAGCCGCCGCAAAATCACATCCAGAATACCGCCGGCCTCGCCTGCGGCCACCATGTTGACAAACAAAGAGTCAAAGTGGTTGGGATACTTTTTCAGGGAATCGGCCAGGGTCTGCCCCCCTTCCACCGACTCCTTGATATCTTTTAACATTTTTTTAAATGTCGGATTTTCCTGCTGGGACTGAAGGATGTCCAGGCACTGGATAATGGGCAGGCCGGCATCGATCATGGTGGAAAACTGACGGCAGAAAATGATGATATCCTGCTGCTTGACCTTGGGCTGGAAAAAAGAGATGTTTTCCAAAAGATCTTTGGGCTTTTTTTTCACCTTTGTCGGCACAATGCGCTGCCTTCCGAGCACTGTCCGGACTTCCTGTTCAGTGGCTGCCTCGATCTCCCCTTTGCGGACCTGATTGTTGCGGTCCTTGCCCTCCCATTGAAAAACAGGCATGTGTTTCCCCCTTGACTGCTTGGTTCAGGAAATATGTCTCATTTGACTCAGGTAAGCCTGGCGCTGGATCACCCTTGCGGCAGAATACGCCAATTTTACTTTTACGGTTGAAAAACAGTGATTATCATAATAAAGACTAAAAAACAAACATTTATATCAATCCGCGGCAATTGGCCGCTATCTTGGATACAGGCAGGCAACGTGACAAAGACAGAGAACCGATCCGATCTGCTCACCCTGATTACCACCCACACCAATGCCGATTTTGATGCAGTGGCATCCATGCTGGCCGCCCAGAAGCTGTATCCGGACTCGGTGGTCGTATTTCCGGGGTTTCATGAAAAAAACATGAAAAATTTCTTTGTCAGCACCATGGCCTACTTGTTTCAAATGGCCGATTACCGGCAAATCCAGCCGGCACAGGTGGGCCGGCTGGTGATTGTGGACACCAAGCAGGCCGGCCGCATCGGCGAGCTTGAAGAACTGCTCAACCGCCCAGGCATTGAAATCCATGTATATGATCATCATCCCCAGCTGGAAAATGATATCCGGGCCGACTTTGAGATTCACAGGTCCACCGGCGCCAATGTCAGCATGCTCGTTGATTTGATCCGGGAAAAAAACATCGGCATCAGCCCGGATGAAGCAACCGTGATGTGCCTTGGCATCTATGAGGACACCGGGGCGTTTACCTATCCCTCCACCACCCGGGATGATTTCACGGCAGCCGCATTTCTGCTCGGCAAAGGCGCCAGCCTGACAACCATATCCGACCTGATTGCAAAGGAGATGGACTCCGAACAGATCGCGCTGTTAAACGACATGTTCCGGGCGGCCACCCACTACCCGATCAACGGCAAGGATGTCGTGATCACAACGGTTTCCAGGGACGAATACATTCACGACCTGGCCTTTCTGGTCCAGAAGATGCTCCGCATTGAAAATCTCAGCGCGGTTTTTGCCGTTGCGCTGATGAAAAACAAAATCTATATCGCCGCCCGCAGCCGGACCCCGGATGTTGACGTTGGCGCCATCATCCGGGAAATCGGCGGGGGGGGACACAGCTTTGCCGCAGCCGCCTCCATAAAAAACAAAACCCTGGCGCAGGTGGAAAACCGGATCATTGACCTGTTAAAAACCCATGTCCGGTCCACCCAGCAGGCAAAAGACATTATGTCGACTCCCGCCATTACCGCACCGCACGACATCTCCTGCGAAAAGGCCCGTCAGCTGCTGTCGCGATACAATATCAACGCGCTTCTGGTGCTGGGACCGGAAGACAGAAATCAGGCCCTGGCCGGGTTTATCACCCGACAGGTGATTGAAAAAGCGCTGTACCACCACCTTGACGAAATTCCCATCAACGAGTACATGACAACGGAATTTGCCGTGGTGGCCCCTGATGCCGACATTTCCGAAGTTCAGGAAAAAATCATCGAAAACAAGCAGCGAATACTGCCGGTGGTCGACAACGGGCATGCAATCGGCGCCATCACCCGCACGGATCTGCTCAACACCCTGATTTATCATAACCAGCAGGAGCAGCAGGCCGGCCATTCCGCCGAGCCCCCGGCCGAATCCCGCCAACCCAAGACCAAAAGCGTCTCCGGATTTCTCAGGGAACGGCTCAGCGACGATATCCTTGAGATGCTCCGCCGTATCGGCCGGGTGGCAGACGCTCATGGATTTTCCGCATACGTGGTGGGCGGCTTTGTGCGCGACCTGTTTTTGTACCGGCACAATGAGGATATCGACATTGTCATTGAAGGAAACGGCATCGAGTTTGCCAGGGCCTTTGCCAGAAAGGAAGGCGCGCGGGTAAACGCATACGACAAGTTCGGCACTGCTGTGATCATTTTTGCAGACGGCTTTAAAATCGACGTGGCCTCGGCCCGGATGGAATACTACAAATTTCCGGCCGCCCTTCCCACAGTGGAAATGAGCTCCATCAAGCTGGATTTGTTCCGAAGGGATTTTACCATCAATACCCTGGCCATTTTTCTCAACCCGGACAAATTCGGCCGGCTCATTGATTTTTTCGGGGGCATGCGGGACATGAAAGAAAAGGCCATCCGCATCCTTCACAATTTGAGCTTTGTGGAAGACCCCACCCGGGTCTTTCGGGCCATCCGGTTTGAAAAGCGCTTTGATTTCACCATTGGCAAGCTTACCGCCGGACTGATTCACAATGCTGTGAAAATGGATTTTTTCAAACGCTTATCCGGGCGCAGAGTGTTTTCCGAACTCCGCCACATCCTGGAAGAGCAAAATCCGATCCCGGCCCTGGTCCGCCTGGAGGATTTCGATCTGCTCAAAGTCATCGATCCCTCCATCCGGATGAACAAACCCCTCCGGCAAATGCTGGATTCGGCCCGAAACGTGCTCTCCTGGTATGTCCTGCTCTACAGACAGGAAGAATGCCGCCAGTGGATCGTCTACTTTCTGGTTCTGACCCGGCATGCCGACCAGGAAAAGGCCCTGGCCATCTGCCGGCATTTTGAACTGGCCCCCAGGCATGAAAAAATTTTCATCCAGGAGCGGGCCGAAGCCGAAACCTGCCTGTACCGGCTCAACCAGGAACTGCCGGATCAAAACAGCCGGCTCTACGAAAAATTAAACGGGCTGCGCATGGAACTGATCCTCTACATGATGGCCGTGACCAGCCGGGATGATGTGCGCCGTGCCATTTCTTTTTACGTCACAGACTTGAAAGATGTCCGGATTTCGGTTAAGGGTAGGGATTTGCAGAAAATGGGGCTTTCGCCCTCGCCTTTGTTCGGCCGGATTCTGCGGACGCTGCTGCGGGAAAAGCTCGACGGCCGGCTCCAAACCCGGCAGGACGAACTGGAACTTGCCCGCCGCCTGATTGATGGCCGGGAAACCGCCGGGTAAGCCGGTTTTTCCGGGCCGGGCACCGGCGGGTTCATCAAACAAAAGCAAACAGGGACCCGGAGTGGAAGAAAAAATTATACAGGCATTAATACTGATCATCCCGCTGCTCATGGCCGTCACCCTTCACGAGGTCGCCCACGGTTATGCAGCATGGATGTTTGGCGATCCCACGGCCAAACTTGCCGGCCGGCTCAGTCTCAACCCGGTACGGCACCTGGATCCGTTCGGATCGCTGATTTTACCGGGTTTGCTGATTTTTTCCGGATCACCGGCCATATTCGGATACGCCAAGCCGGTTCCGGTGAATTTTCGCAATCTGCGGGATCCCAAACTGGGTACCATTGTGGTTTCCGCAGCCGGGGTGGGGGTGAATTTTGCGTGCGCGCTGGCAGCAGGTCTTGTCTACCAGATCATTGCTCCGTTTGCAGCAGATTCAACGATTTTTTTGCTGGCCGCAAGGCTGATCTACGGCTTCTGCGTTATCAGCGTGGTGCTCGGGGTGTTTAATCTTCTGCCGATTCCGCCCTTAGACGGCAGTCACATCCTGTCGGCCCTGCTGCCCCCTGGGGCCCGGCAGAAATACGAACAAATCGGCACATTCGGCGTCCTGATTCTGCTGGTGCTGCTGATGACCCGGTCCCTTGATTTTCTGATTACAGCGGTGATCTATCCTCTGGTACGCTTTTTTACCGGCGGCTGATTTCGTGAACTTTTATATGGCAAGTACAGGCAACACCATACGGAGAACAAGCATATGACGGAAAAAAAACGAATTGTCAGCGGGATGCGCCCAACCGGCGCCCTGCATCTGGGCAACCTGCACGGGGCCCTGCAGAACTGGATCAACATGCAGCCCGATTATGACTGCTTCTTTTTTATTGCCGACTGGCATGCGCTGACAAGCGACTATGAAAACCCGGGCAATATCAAAAAATACACCCGAAACATGATGATTGACTGGCTGGCCGCGGGCCTGGACCCGGAAAAGAGCGTATTGTTCGTGCAATCCCGGATCAGGGAGCATGCAGAGCTGTTTCTGCTCCTGTCCATGATCACCCCGGTTCCCTGGCTGGAGCGAAACCCCACTTACAAGGAACAGATTGACGCCCTGCAAAACAAGGATCTCTCCACATTCGGATTTCTGGGCTATCCGGTGCTCCAGGCCGCAGACATCATTATCTACAAGGCCGAGGGCGTACCCGTGGGCATTGACCAGGCACCGCACATCGAGCTGACCCGGGAGATCGCCAGACGATTCAACCATCTCTACGGCCGGGTGTTTCCGGAGCCTGACACCATTTTAACGGAAATCAGCAAGATTTTGGGCACTGACCGGCGCAAGATGAGCAAAAGCTACAACAATGCCATTTTCCTGTCTGATTCCCCTGAACAGATCAGAAAAAAAGTCAGCCAGATGATCACCGACCCCCAGCGGATCAAGCGAACAGACCCGGGAGACCCGTCTGTGTGCAACGTGTTTACCTTCCATCAGCTCTATTCGCCGGCAGATCTTGTGGCCCGGGTGGACCCGGACTGCCGCAGCGCAAAAATCGGCTGCGTGGAATGCAAAAAGAAAATGGCCGAACACCTGGTGGCATACCTGGCCCCGATCCGGGACAAGATCGAGTATTACAAAAACCACACCGACCAGGTGGAACAGGTCATGGCCGAAGGTTCAGACAAGGCCCGGCAGGTGGCGGCAAAAACCCTTGCCGAGGTCAGAGACGCGGTACGAATCTGATCGGCGGGTCCATGACAAACACCGGATACCAGGTCAGGCTGGAAAACGTTTTTGAAGGGCCAATGGACCTGCTGGTCCACCTGATCAAAAAAAACCAGGTGGACATCTATGACATTCCCATCGCCCTGATCACGGACCAGTTTCTGTCCTATATCCGGTGGATGCAGGACATGGAAATCGATGTGGCCGCCGACTTTCTGGTCATGGCCGCCACTCTGGCCCAGATCAAATCCCGGATGCTGCTGCCGGCGCAGGAATCCGACCAGGAGGAATCCGAGGATCCAAGGGATGCCATTGCCGGCCCCCTGGCCGAATACATGCGCATCAAATCCCTGGCCGGAAAGCTGGCAGAGCGCAACATCCTGGGCGAGCATGTGTTTGCCCGGCCCGCCGAGCCCCTGGTCCATGACGGCAATGCCGAACAAATGCCGGTGGAAGCCAGCCTGTATGACCTGCTTGGGGCCTACCAGGCATTGTCAGAACAGATGGCCGGTGACCCGGATTTTTCCATTACCCCGGAAAAAATTTCCGTGAAAGAAAAGATGACCAATATTCTGGATCTGCTGGAAACCCAAAAAAGCGTGACATTCTCCGATCTGGCGGCCAACTGCGCCGACAAAGGGGAAATCATTGCAACATTTCTGGCCATCCTGGAGGTGGTGCGGCTCAATCTCGTGGGCATCACCCAGGAGGAAACCGCCGGCGGACTCAAACTGTTTTCCAGATGAAAGGCGGGCCATGAAAGATCTGAAAAACATTATTGAAGCCCTTTTGTTTGCCTCGCCATCGCCCCTGTCCGCAGAACGGATCCGTGAACTCATTGTTTATGCCGATGCCGCTGAAATCAAAGACGCCCTGCAAAGCCTTGTCCGGGAGCACCAGGAGCGAGACGGGGGCTTTGCCCTCCACGAGGTGGCAGGCGGTTTTCAGTTCCGCACCCGCCCGGAGCACCGGCAATGGGTGGAAAAACTGCTGGCTCCCCAGCCTGTGCGCCTGAGCCGGGCCGCCCTGGAAACCCTGGCCATTGTGGCCTATCACCAACCGGTGCTGCGAAGTGACGTGGAACACATCCGGGGGGTCAATTCCGGGGGCACCCTGCGTTTTCTGCTGGAGAAAAAACTCATTCGCATTCTGGGCCGAAAGGAGATTCCGGGCCGCCCCCTGCTCTACGGCACCACCAAAAAATTCTTGGAAACCTTTGATCTAAAGGATTTAAAGGATCTGCCGGCTCCGGATGAAATCCAGACCGGAGAGGAAAATCCACACACCGGTGATGATCCTGGAGCAGAGAAAAAATAATGCTTGACTTCACCGGCCCTTCGCCTTTATTTTATGCTTCACACTTACACGGGCGGTTAACTCAGTGGGAGAGTGCTACCTTCACACGGTAGAAGTCACTGGTTCAAATCCAGTACCGCCCACCAAGACTATCAAGGGTTTATGGATTTGCCATAGACCCTTTTTTTGTTTTTGTGCCTTCACAGTGCCTTGAAGCTTCAAAAATGGTCTTTTCAAACCTAAGTGGAGCTTCTGTATTTGTGGAGCTAATCAGGTGAGAATAGACGTTCAAAGTAATAGTGTGGGTGCTATGGCCCAATTGGGTTTGGATATACTTTATATTTTCACCCTGCTCAATCAGTAAACTGGCATAGGTATGTCTAAGATCATGGAACCGGATTTTTCCAATGCCGGCCTTCTCCAATGCAGGATAAAAGTAACGATTTGTTAGGTTATTGTGGTTGATTGGATTGCCGGTTTCATTTGGAAAAATAAGGTCTAACGCATTTATGGGACATTCCAACTTCCATTTTCTCAAGGATGTAACCATGGAAGGCCCCAAATCTATGCGTCTATTTGATGTTTCTGATTTCACATCATACCAATTGCCGTTATTGAATGTTCTCTGAATATAAATCTGCTTGTTTACCCAATCCACATCTGACCATTTCAAACCAAGCAACTCTCCTTGCCGGGCACCACTCATAATCGCCAGTTTGAAGAGTGTGCTGTATTTTGTGTTCGCCACTGAATGGAACCAAAATCGTCTTGACAAAAGAAGCTAAGCTTATGTATAAATAAATGAGACAACTGTCCAAATTGCTCAATAAAAAAATTAGTTAGAGCCTCTTCTACCACAACTAATCTCAGTGTATAAGCACAACCTTCAGTCTTAATGCTCAAGGGGGACTAAATGATCTGGCTTGACAGTGTACTGGCCATACCCATTATTGGAATACGTTTAAGAAACAATTATAAAGCAGCCATTGGATTCGAAAGCCGAGTTATGACTTTTGCTGATACTCTCTACCAATCAGATGGGGATCTGACTGTTGAACAAAAAGGACCTTGGAGCTATAAAATAAACTCCAAGGAATACACCTTCCACATAAACATGAATGATTTGGTAATAAAATTCGCATACTTAATGAGCGACAATAGAAGAGCGGGAGGATTTCCTGTTATAGAGAAGCCGGAAGTAAGGTTGTATACTGAAATCATGAGAGATCTGATAAAACACCTTGGGAATCTGCTTTCTGTTTTTTCTAAAAATGAAAGCCTCTGCTATAATAGAGTAGGGATAATGGCTGAAAGTAATTTGGATGAAGATTCTTTGCCCCCCGGAGTAATCAGGTATATTGAGCATACAGGTTCACCATGGCAGAATTCATTAGTTAAGGTGAAGTCAAATGTTCTATCTAAATTAGATTCGGAAGAAGGCTATTATGATCAGTGCCACCATATTGTTGAATTTGAAAAAGAGAAAATTGAAGAAAAAGGTTATAGAATAGCTTTAGATTGGCAAAGGAATTATAAAGAAGCCCGTAGAGCAACCCAAAAGGAAACCATAACTGATGTGATAGAGTGTAAAGAAAAGGCTTTTGAGTACTTTGATAAATTCGGAGAAGGAAATTTGAATTATGAATAAAAATTTTGCATTTCAAGAAACGTTTGATGATAGCTCCGAGATAATTACAAAGCCTACAAATAAGGAAAATGAAGACCAGATTAGTCAATTCGACAAAATAGGATCACCTTTTGAGGGGCATGACACAAAACCAGAAGAAGCTGAACTGCTGGATTATCCTTTTACTCAAACATTATCTTCTAATAAAATAAAAGAGTACAACAGAGAAGTATCCAAGAAAATCCCTCCAGAAGTAATCGAGGAGCTTATAGAGGAAAGGCAAGCTATTGTTCTCAAGAAGTATTCTGAAGGTATTGAGCCAGATGAAGAAAGAAGGCTCAAACTTATAGAATGGAAATTAGACAGAATAGAGGATGCGGAATCAGGAGAACACTTGGATCGACTCGAATATTATGTAAAGTTGCATGAAGAGTTTGCAGAAGAAATAGACAAACTTTTGGAATTGTCAGATTGGAAATGGAGCTATGCAAAAGGTAAGCGGAAATGAATGAATTAGAAAAAAGGGAACCTATTATTAAAAGGAGTCCTGTTGAAAAAAAAGCGCACTACCACTTCTACAGAGAAGATTTAAGGTATGATTTTTGCTATTCTTGTGCTTACTGTTCCATGAGTGAAATTGAGGCGGCTGGAATTGGATTCGAGATAGACCACTACTTGCCTCAAAAAATGCATCCTGAATATAAACACCATTATGAAAACTTGATGTGGTCGTGCCAAAGTTGTAACCGATTCAAAAGCAATTTTGACTCTTACGGAGAGAGCCATGAAAAAAAAATCATTAGACCTGATCAAGAAAATCCGGAAATGCATTATGAAGTGAATCACTTAAGGCTTGAAGGGAAAACTCTCAAAGGAGAATTCAATATTGATTATTTGATGTTAAACAGAAAACAGTTGAGAAGAATTCGGGAGTTACGAGAAAGACTGGATAGATCTAAAGATTTCATTCAATCGGGAATTCGGGCTTTACAAAAAAAGCGGATAGACGAGATACATAAAACCAGAAGAGCGCTGTTCGATAAATTAAAAAAAAGGGCGATTGAAGAAAAAAAGAACTTAGAAGATCCGGAGACTTTCTATGCAGTAATTAAAGTTTATGGGAAATCACAACTCCTTGATCAAGATCCAGAAAAAGGAGAACATCTGAAGAGAAGACGTAAATACCTAGAAAAGCAAAAAGCAATAATATAGCATTCGTTTTTTATGTTCTTTCCCTGCAATTCTGATAAAATCATCTGATCAGTCCTCATAACATCATCCACCGGGGTAATAGGCACCAGCTGACCTTTTTTTCTGATGCGGATTATGCCGCATACATTGATTTGATGCGAGAGTGGTGCAGGCATCAAGGCGTTGACGTATATGGGCCTACTGTCTGATGCCCAACCATGTGCATTTAATAGTCGTTCCGGGAACCGAGGACGCTCTTTGGCTTGCAATCGGAGAAGCCCATCGTCGTTATACCCCTTGTACAGAGCTTCCTGAATAAAATCAACTTCTTGATTTTATTCAGGAAGCTCTGCGTCAACTTTCAGATCAAAAAGGCTCTCAAGGCCTTGGGAAATACCAAGACTTATCAACGTAATGCTTTACGCGAATTATTGGCATGCGTTGGAAACATTTTGAAGGGCAGCGTTTGAGGTTATGGTCCAGACATCCTGCGCTCCGTTTATTGTCGCTTGTGCCCGTGCCTGGAAATACCCGGCCGTATTGTTAATAACAGGTACAGTGAAATGATATGCGGTGTCGCCTTTTGCTTTAAATCCTATAACATTAAAATCATTTTCGTCTTTATAGACGGAATGCTCTGAAAAATAACTTTCCTCCGCTGTCCGCAGGGCACCCAGAAGACTTTTCGCCTCGGCCTGTTTCGCCTTGCACTGGTGATTCATAAAATTAGGGATGGCGATTGCCGCCAGAATTCCAATGATCGCCACGACAATCATAAGCTCAATCAACGTAAACCCTTTTTGTGTATTGAGTTTTTGCATAGCGGTTCCCCCTGGTTAAATATTGTTGAGCCTGTTTTTCAATCTTCCTTGATTATGGCTTTTTTATTAAAGCAATAACACTACAGCGACATTTCAATGCCTAAATTTATCGCCTCCTGGACGCGTTTTTTTCTATGCGAAAGATAGGCGGTATAATTGCGGCTGATACAA